>CAUSDA010000052.1:0-19109 GCA_963529965.1 uncultured Neisseria sp. | reverse complement strand
AAATTTTGTGATGTTCGGAGATTGTTTCAACACACAGCCGCCTAAAGGCGGCTGGGTGCGTGACCGAAAATTTTGTGATGTTCGGAGATTGTTTCAACACACAGCCGCCTAAAGGCGGCTGGCCCATGATGTAGACGATTTGCAATGCGTCTTCAGGGTTTCAACACACAGCCGCCTAAAGGCGGCTGGCCTGCCCAAACTCCATTTATAGTATTCTGCAATTTTGTTTCAACACACAGCCGCCTAAAGGCGGCTGGTCAAATGTATGACAACTATGTCAAGACGCCAACGGATGTTTCAACACACAGCCGCCTAAAGGCGGCTGGGAAACCGCATTAGTGGTGTATTGCTGGCAGTTATGGTTTCAACACACAGCCGCCTAAAGGCGGCTGGCTTCCCTCTCGCTTTGAGTCGGGCTGTAAAGGCTGGTTTCAACACACAGCCGCCTAAAGGCGGCTGGGGCGCGGCAAGTCGGCGTGTCTTATCCGGCGATGAGGTTTCAACACACAGCCGCCTAAAGGCGGCTGGGTTATATTATTCAGCCATAGATTAAACGCAAGTTGTTTCAACACACAGCCGCCTAAAGGCGGCTGGGTTATATCTAGTCAACTATAAATTGAACTTTTTTGTTTCAACACACAGCCGCCTAAAGGCGGCTGGCTAAATTGGCAAAAATGCCTGACCGCCCCGTCGAAGTTTCAACACACAGCCGCCTAAAGGCGGCTGGTTCGAGTATCTGCAAAGTAATTTCGGTGTAAGGTCAGTTTCAACACACAGCCGCCTAAAGGCGGCTGGGCGGGCTGTCGGATACTTTTTTCAATTCGAGGCTCCAGGTTTCAACACACAGCCGCCTAAAGGCGGCTGGTTTCATCAAAAAAAACACTCAAAAACTTACCCGTGTTTCAACACACAGCCGCCTAAAGGCGGCTGGAGCCCCTCTCAAAAGTCTTGCTCCATCAGGTTTCGCAGCCCTAATTTCGCTAGGCTCCCAAGAAAAGCGCGAACGCGAGTATAACACAGCCTTTTCTGTTACACTCACATTCGCAATATCCTGATTGTTAAAGAACAATCCCAATTCGCCAACCCTGCCGCATTTTCATGAGAACCGCAGGTTGGCGATTCACACAATCAACGTATCCTTAAACACATCCACCGCTGGTTTCGCGCCGTGGTGTTCCACTTTGTGCCGCCATTTGCTGCCCAGATGGTAAAAGCGCAGGCTGTCGGTTTCGGGGTTGTAGGTTTTCAAAAGTTTGTCTTTTAGAACAACCCACTGGTCGGGCGCGATGTCGCATTCGAACACCGAATACTGCACGCGTACGCCGTAGTCCAAACATAATTTCGCCACGCGCCGCAGTCTTGCCTGTCCTTCTGCGTCTTCCAGCGAAATATCGTAAGTAATCAGCATTAGCATTTTGTATTCCCATGTGCAGGCTGCTTTAGAGGTCGTCTGAAAACATCCAACCCGTTTTCAGACGACCTGCAAACCTATCTCATCAAAAACGGCGGATATTCCGCCAAATCCCCGCGCAAGTGCCGCGCCAACAGCATTGCCTGAATATACGGCAGCAGCCCGATTTCCACTTCCTCGCCCAAAAACGGATGAACAATTTTTTCCTGCTTTTTCGCCTGCAAGGCTTGGAACAGCAGCTTACGCGCATCGGCTTTCAGGCTTACCGCGCCGCTTGCCTCGGTAACAAAATCCTGCGGTTTGATTTGCCCGCGGTTAATCAGCGACAACACCAGCCTGTCTGCCCACCATGCGCGGAATTCTTCCAAAATGTCCTGCGCCAAGCTGTCGCGCCCCGGTCGGTCGGCGTGCAGAAAACCCACCTGCGGATCCAGCCCCACGCCTTGCAGCGCGCCACTGATGTCCTTGCCCAAGATGCTGTACACAAACGACAACAGCGCATTCACCCCGTCTCTGGGCGGACGGCGGTTACGCCCGTCAAAAGTAAAACCGCTTTTTTCGCTCAAAAGCTGCCCGAACACGCCGAAATAACGCGCCGCCGCATCGCCCTCAATACCGCGCACCACGTCCAGCTCCGCCGCGCCCTTCAACTGCCGCAGAGAAATGTTCAAAGCATCGACCGCACTTTGAATCGCCGCATTCTCGCCGTAATTGCGAATCTGCCGCTGAAGCACCCGTTTACTCGCCTGAATCTTCGCCGCAATGATATTGCGCGCAATCGGCACAGGATTTTGCTCCGACACCCGATACTGCGCCCGACGCAACAGCACATTGCCGCTCTGCCGCCCCTGAAGCCGCCCCAAATAACGTCCATTTTCGGTAAAAAACGCCAAATTCACATTATTTTCGCCGCAAAACCCCAGCAAAAACGGCGACACCAGCACATTCCCGAAACAGAAAATATGCCCGATGGAATGCACCGGCAACTGCGCCACCTTCTTACGCTCCTGCTCCACGACCAGCGTTTCCCGCTCCTTATGCAGATAACTGCCTTGGGTGGTGATGTAGAGCGTGTTTTGCAGTTTGCGCATGGGGAAACTCCTTGGATTTTGACCGCACTTTTAAGTGTGATAGTTGGACTGCCTGAAAATTATTGGTAGCTAATCACTGCAATAATTTCAAATTTAGTTTTCTCGTTTCAATTTTCTAATCCATGTATCCCAAGATTCTAAAGTAATAGGTATAGTGTGTGATCTTTCAAACTTATGCCTTTCCAAACTTTCTTTTTGGTCATCTTGTGTTCTACCTCCAATAATTACTGTTCGAATTTTAATTTCTTTATTTGGATCTACTTGTAGTTTTCCTTCCGCCCCCACTAAGTAATTTTTAAATGAGGATTTTCCATTTTCAGCTTCATTTCTAAAAATATGACATTGCTTTCTGAAACTAGACATGTTCTCGTAATAGGCTACGTGTAATCTGTCTCGTATTTGCTGGTGAGCTTTCGAAATATCTGCGTGAGGTTGGCAATATCCATTTTGATTAAATAAATTGAAATTCGCTCCTTTTATTTCAATTAATATTACATCCATTCGACTCCGACCTGTAAATACAACAAAATCTATAGAACCATTTTTATCTTTTGAACCATTTTCAATTGGAAACTCGGAAAATACAATATATTCATCTTCAGGATTAGAATATACCTCTCCAAAAAATGATAAATCTTGCTTTAGAAAAGCTAGAAGATCTTGCTCTATACATTTACTTTCAATTAATTTGATAAGATCATTTTTAGATTTCATTTGTTTTTCAATTGATAACTTTCTTTGAATAAAAGAGTTACTCTTTTGATATGGCGAATCAATCCACGGATTTCTTTTGAATCTAATGCTATCAGCTTGCTTTAATATTCTTTCATTTTTCGATGATCTATCATTTTTTAAGTCAGTAAAATCATCATTACCAATAAGGTTTTCAACTTCAATTTTACTCAACTGATTCCACTTGGGTTTCTTATTTTCAATAAATACCATATCAAAGGTATCATGAAACAATATATCGTTATCTCGTTCATAATGTTCTATAAAAACATGCTCATTAAATCCTCTATCTAAAATTAGTTTATCGATAATAAATTCAACAGCATTCGTAACAGATTGGCCATCATTTTTATCCAATTCAGTTAAAAAAGTAACGGGTTTACTGTCTTTCGTTACGTATGTACGTACTCGACATAAGCCTCCAGTTCCATTAAATGATGGTTTACCAAAATCAAAAACAAAATCTAATATCTTCATAATATGAATCTCCTATTTTTTATTCCCCAAACAACTTCTCCACATACCCCACACTCCTATCCCGTTTCCCCAGCAGCTCCGGCTGGCAAATTTCCACCAGCGAGCAGGCTTTGCAGCGTTTACCGTAGTCAGGCGGCGGAGTTTGTCCGCTGTTTAAGAGTTCGCGCACGGCGGCGATGGTGGCGAGTGTTTGGGCGCGCAGGTCGTCTGAAAACACGACGGGGACGCGGTGGCGGATCTTCATATACCACAGCGCACCCTCAGAGACGGTTTGCCCCGTCATTTCTTCCAAGCACAAGCCTTGGGCGCAGAGCTGGATTTCGTCCATCGAGTCAGGTTTGGGCTTGCCGCGTTTGTATTCCACAGGTTTCAGGCTGCCTGTTTTCGTGTCCACTTCCACCAAATCCAACACGCCGCTGATGCCCAGCTTCTCCGCAGACACATGTACCGTCCGCTCAAAACGCACGCCCTTGCGCGTTTCGGGCTCGCCCGAATCCACCCGCTCATGCAGCGCCTTGCCCTGCGCAGTTAAATAGTTCTCCGCCCACGCCTGCTCGTTGTGAATCAAGGCACATTGGCGCGGGCAAAAGGCGTAGTGTTGCAGGGCGGAAAGGGGAATCAGGCGCGTGTCCTGATTTTCCCCTTGGGTTTCGGTTAAAAGTGCGGTCATCTTTTTAAGTGTTTTTAAAGCAGTTCTTCCACACTCACGCCATTCAGGCCATCTGAAATCACACTGATTTTGTAATCTCCAAAACCACTTGCGGGCGTACCTGATTCGCCGTTTACGCGTTCGACTTTCACGGCGTCAAACAATTTATGTGCAGGCTGGCTACCGAGTGCGCTGTCGTGTTTGAAAACAATCAGTTTGCGTGCTGCCATTTCTCCACGGGCGGCGGAGCGGTCGTGTTCAAACATCAGCGTCAGGGCTTGCCAGAGTTTGGCTAAGTCGTCGTCTGAAAAGCCGGTTTTGGAGGCAAGGTTGGCGGAGATGAAGCCGTGCACGCGGTAGAGCGCGTAAGGGACGATGTATTTGCGCCCCATGGTGCGTTCTTTTTCCAAGTCTTTTTCGTTGGTTACCGCCATGCGGGTGATGGAAACTTCCAGCGGCACAATCGGGTCGATGGATTGGGCAAACGCCAGTTGTACCGGGCCGCGCACTTGCCCGCTATTGACTTCGGTGGTCATCACGGCACCGAAAGTGCGGATATCGAAGAAGTTTTTGCACATCCAAGCGGTAATATCGCGGGCTTTGGCTTCGTCTTTGGGCAGTTTTTTGGCCTCAGATTCAATGCCGAGTGCTTCATAAGCGCGTTTGTTTTGCAGGTTTAACACGCTTTTTTCTTTGACGTAAATTTCGTAACCGGCTTCGTTTTCGCTGCTGATTTCGACAAAATTACGAATTTTGCGTTTTAAGCAGACATCAGTTACTAAGCCTTTGCTGGATTCGGGGTCAAGACGCGGCATATTGCCTGCATCGGGATCGCCGTTGGGGTTGCCGTTGGTTACGTCAAAAAAGTAAACAAATTCATAGCGGTTTTGAATGGCAGACATTTTCTGGCTCCTTAGTTTTCAATGATTTCAGCGGTTTCTTTTTTAGCAAAATAGCTTTGTTTTTGATGGTAATAGCCGATGGCAAAGCGGCCTTGCTCGTCAATGCTCAAGTGGCGTGGAAAGGTTTCGGGCAGTTTGGCAATGATTTCGCCCAAATCTTTATCCAAATTCACCGCCATGCCGGCTTTGTCTTTACGCAAGCGCGATAAATGGTGTTTTGCGCCCGACAAAAGGCGCGGAAAAACGGAAAACGGCACGGCGGATGCAGAACCGTAATAGCGGTCGGCAATGCCTGCGTTTAATTCGCCCAACGCCTGATATTGAATGCGCTCCAACACGGCAAACAGCCGCCCTAAAAGATAGGCGCGATTCGGGCTTTCATTGTTCAAACTCATAGGAACTCCTTCTTCGATAAAACCTTTTCTAAAACGCCGCTCTAATACGGCTTTCATCATTGCCACGCGCAGGCCGTTTACATCGCCGTCGGCGCGGATTCGGGTAATCAGTTGCGACAGCAAACTTAAGGGGTACGGCGTGCCGCAAATCACGGCGCGGGTCATTTCACCTGCCAATACGGGCGAGATGTTTTCGCTTTTGCCCAATACGGCAGTTTGCAATAAGAGTCGCCAAATAGACGGCGGCGTTTTCCATGCGCAAGGCTCAAGGGCTAAATCTTGCCAATGCTGCGCCAAATTTTCCGCCAACTGCCCAAACGTGGTATCCAGCCAAAACCGAACGGAAATCCGTGCGGCATTAGGGGCAAGCCCTAAGATATAAAAACGGGTATTGGGAGACAGTTCGGGTGCAATTTCTTGCAGCGGACGGCCTTTGTTACTTATTTGTTTCAATACGTTGAAAACTTTGGCGCTTTCTTGTTCATCATCCGGCGGCGTGAACACTTGCGCGAAGAAGCCCTCGGCAGCCTGCGCCGTTGCGCTATCATCCGCTTCCGCCCAAAAGACCGTGCTGGCATCGCCGATGGTCAAGCAGTGATTATTTTCGCGGCGCAACAGATAGTTCAGCGCGGTGGTGTAGGCAAAGGCGGATTGTTCGGAGACGGGCGCATTTGCGCCTTGCTCCTTGCCGAACGAGGCAAAGGCTTCTTTGTTGAACGAAATAATCGAACCGCCGGAGCTTTGCCCGCCAAACACGCCTTTAATTGCAGGATGCAGCCGCGCAATCGGGGCGGTGTCGCCGCTAATCAGGCACAAGCCTTCGAGTGCTTCGTCGCTTTTCAGGCAGCCTGCCCACAAAGTTTGTGCTGCTTCGCGTTTATGAATAAGTGCGGTTGGTTTTTCAAGAGAAAATGCGATATTGGCATCGAGCATTTCAGCAGGCAGATTTTCGGCAGCAAAATGTGCAGGCTGCCAGTTTTGCAGAAAACGGCATAAGGCTTGGAGGCCTTCATCGTCGTTTTCTTGCAGTAAATCAAGATGGTATTGCTTAAAGGCTTCAAAGGTTTTTTCAGACGGCGTAAACGGGTTTTCTTTGCCTTCGGCTTTGTTTTTATTGGCTTCCACGCCAAGCGCATAAGAAGTTTTATCCCACAGAAAAAATGGCTTGGGTGTAGTACCTGGGCGTTTGAAGGATTGAGGCACGCTCATCAGCTTTGGCTGTGGCTTTTTATCGGCAGTCAGATTCGGCACAACGGTTTTCAGACGACCTTCTTTATCCAACACCAAAATCCAGCCAATTTTCTCCTCACTAAAGCCATAAGGCGGCACTTTCGGGTTGCCCATGTCATCGGTTTCTGCTGCCAAACGGCGGTAATAGCGGGCAAGGGACGCAAGAATCATGCTTTCACCTCCTCGGCGTAAAACGGCGGTACATCAATCACGCCGTCTTTCATTTGTGCGCGGAAAAAATGCGGCGTGTTGCCGTGATCAAAATCAATATCGTGCAACATCCAGCCTAAATCGCGGTTTGCCTCGCTTTCCACTAACGCCGACGGCGGCAGCGGATCACCTTCGTCAATCAACGCAAAATCGGCAGGAAATTCACGCACGCCCAAACAAGGCTGCTGAAAGCATTGCCCCTTTTTCGCACGGCGTTTGAACATCTCGATATGCTTGGTAACGGTCTCATCCGCCCCCGCTTTTGCCGTCAGCACCGCATGGGCTTCAATCACATACGCCACGTCTTTAAGCACCGTCGCCGCGCGCTGCTGGCGGTCGTCTTCAATCAGCGTATATAAATCGGCAACGCTCTTGCGCTTCATCGCCCCACTGACCTTACCCGCCGAAATCTTGCCGCCCAACTCATTGCGCCGCACCGACTCAAACCGAATCGGCTTCAACACATAAATCTTATCAATCACCCAGCGAATCGCCGGCTTCCAATGCACCGCCGCCAAAATCCCGCGCGCCGCCGACGGCGTGATGACATCATAAGACACCCGCTCCACCTTCATCTCCGGACGGGTAAAACAGGCATAATCGCCCCAAACGTGTAGGCGGATTTGGTTTGCCATATAAACTCCTTAACACACAGCCGCCCGAAAGCGGCTGATTTTTACTGATAACCTATAAATTTTAGTTTCAATCCACGCACTTTATAAATGCGATCCGCTTTAGGCAAACTTTTTCTCAAATCTTAAAAAATCTGCCAATTTTTTTGATTCGGTAACTTCATCATGCGGAATCAGTACATAACGCCAATGCTTACCATTGTGCTGCAACGCATAATCCGTAGCATGTTTACACCATTCAAAAGCTGCATCAGCTTTTGCCAAAACTTCAGGATCTTTTAAATCTTTGCCTGCTTTGGTTTCAACAAGCCAGATAGAATCTTTGGTCTCTACAACAAAATCAGGGATATATTCTTTAGAATCCAAACCTGATTTCCAATAGATCTGGAATTGTCCTTGAGCAGGTTTGAACCATTTTTGCGCGTCTTGTTCCAGAATCACAGCAAAACGGCGTTCAGTATCAGAGTCGAATTTTTGTAAGGGATACAGACATTTGGAAAAGCTGCCAAACAGCATTTGCTTAATACGGCTGACATCTTTTGGTGTTTCTCGCACAGAATGAATCGGCTCATCAGCTGAAACAGTATAGTTGCATGGTTTGAGCGTACAAAATCCTTGACTGACGCGGGCTTCATAACTTGCCGCTTTTTCCCAAAAATGCGCCATCATTTGCGCATGGATTTCACGGGCAATCAGACGACGTTCTTTATCCAGTACACTCAAAACTTCCTCTTCGGATAAATAAGCGCGTAGGTGCGCCACCATCTGCCCCGCCAAATCGTAAAGCAGGTCAGCCTGCGTGAAATAGTCGATATCGTCGAAATCCATCAGCGAAAAAACAATATAGTCTTCAGGGCGTTTTTCCTTCATACCCAATTCAGCAGACAGGCTACTTTGTTCATTAGTGTGCAGATTGTGAATAGTGATTTCACGTTCACTCGGTTGTAGATGCAGGCTGCTTAAATCGAGTTTGAACGGATGGAATCCCGTGCTGACTTCCCCGCTGGGTATAACTGTGATCCTAGGAATATCAATGGTTTGATTCACCATTGTTTCTGTGGTTTTAGCAACAATTTCGACTATATCCAGCTCATCTACCAGCAATTCCCCTTGAACTGGTTGTAATACCGTCTGAACTTCTTGAACGATTTTTTCGCGGATTTCAGCTGTCAATAATGCTTGGGAAGTTGGAGCCTCACTTGGACGAGAAGCATATTTTGCAGCAGCCTCCATTACCTTTCGGGCAATGCGTTTTTCGGTTTCAGTTTTAAAAACAGGCTGATAATCGACTGAAGAGTTGGTTTCTGAAATACCTTGTTTTGTATTTTCAGACGACGTTTCCGCTAATCCCAATTTCGTTTCCACTCCGCTATACACCTGCACGCTGACTTTTTTATCGTCCGCACTTGGTGCATCCAAAATTACCTGTTTCAATTTCAGCACTGAATCACCTTTATTAGCTTCATCGATGATTTCCTGAAAGCGGTCGTGGGCGATAATGTTCAATCTATCCACCACTTCCACTCCCGTGCGTTTACCGTAAGGCAGACGCAAACCGCGTCCGATAGATTGCTCGATCAGTGTTCTAGCATTGGCAGCGCGCAGCGGTACGATGGTATAAAGATTGGTAACGTCCCAGCCCTCTTTGAGCATATTGACATGAATCACGATTTCCGTCGGCTCATCCACGCTCTCCACCGCTAAAAGTCGTTCAATCATTTCTTCTTCGTCTTTGCCTGATTTACTCGAATCCACCTGAATCACTTTGCCCTGATAACGCCCGTTATAAAAGTTATCCGATTCCAGTAAAGACAATAATTGCGCCGCGTGCGTGGTATCGCGGGCAATCACCAGCATAAAAGGCTTCACCACGGCAACATTATTTTCCCGAGCATAAGTTATAAGCTCGACCTTGGTGTTTTCATGTACACGCACGCCATCTTCTAACTTGATTTTCTCAATTTCTTCAGGCGTATAATTTTTTGCATCAAAATTGCGCTGCGTAACCACCGCAGGCATTTTGACAAAACCATCGTCCATTGCCCGAGCCAAGGGATAATCTACAATCACGTTTTTGAATGGAATAGGCGCTTTGGTGGATTCCACAAATGGCGTAGCAGTTAACTCCAAGCCAAAAAGCGGATTTAATTCATTAATCGCCCGCATCCCCGCCTGCGCCCGATAGCGATGTGATTCATCCATCAGCAACACTAAATCAGGCAGATTCGCCAGATAGTTGAAATAACTATCGCCTAGCACTTCACGCATCCGCTTGATTTTCGGTTCTTTGCCGCCGCGCACCTCGCTGTTGATTTTGGAAATATTGAATACATTAATGGTAATCTCACCAAAAAGATTATCCATTCCCATGCTCAAATTCTGTTGTTCATAGTTGTCGCCACTAATCAGCTTGGGTGGATTCACTGCAAATTCACTGATGCCTTTAAACACATATTTCGGCGTATTCGGTGTAAAGTCGGCAATCAGCTTGTTATAAATCGTCAGGTTCGGTGCAAGTACAAAAAAATTATTGATACCGTGCGCCAAATGCAGATAGGCGATAAATGCTCCCATTAGGCGGGTTTTCCCCACCCCCGTTGCCAAAGCAAAGCACAATGACGGAAATTCCCGCTCAAAATCCTCTAAAGTAGGAAACTCAGCTTTTAAAGTATTCAACACTGCAGCCACATCTCGGTCTTTTTGTGCCATTTCCGGTGCAGCATCCAACGCCTGCTTTAACTTCGCCAAACTTTCTGCTTGCGGTGCACGCAAAGACAAACGTCCATTGATATAGTTTTGAGTTCTGATGCTCATGGTTTTATCTCTTATCTCTTGTTTTCAGTAATTAAGAATAGCTTAATCACTGATTCGATCTTTATTCCTTTAGCTGTCTGGATTTTTTAGATAACCAAACTGCCATATGTGATCAGTTGCTCGAAAATTTCGAATAACTGACATTTTGTGCAGCAAGCCAGCACAATTTGAACTATCCGGAATTTCTGGACAGTTCATCTCTTGCTTCCTGCCAATCCGACAACTCATTTTCCAACTCTTCAACTGTCGGCAGATTCGTTACCAAAGGTTCCGGAAGGGCGCGCACCAATTCGTATTCTGCAATACCTATCGGCTTGTCTATGCCCGATAAGGCATATTCCGCCACCAAGCGATTTTGCGTTTTGCACAACAGCAAGCCGATGGTTGGATGATCGTCAAGGGCTTTCACTTGTGCATCGATTGCTGCCAAATAAAAATTCAGTTGCCCTGCGTGTTCGGGCTTAAATGCTGTGGCTTTTAATTCCACCACCACATAGCATTTCAGGCGGGTGTGATAAAACAGCAAATCAATAAAAAACTCGTCACCGTTCACTTCCAAGCGGTATTGCCGCCCAACAAAAGCAAAGCCGTTGCCCAACTCCAGCAAAAAACGGGTAATGTGCTGCACCAAGGCATTTTCGATTTCCCGCTCTTGCGCGTCCTCGCCCAAACTCAAAAAGTCGAACAAATAAGGATCTTTTAATGTTTCTTGCACCAATGCGGAAGTCGACGCGGGCAAACGGGCAGCGAAGTTAGTAACCGCTTTTCCTTGTCGCTCGTGCAGGCGGTTTTTAATGTGGACTTCTAATGTGGCGCGCGACCAATTTTCCGCTATTGCTTTCTGCACATAGAACAAACGTGCTTCTTTTTCCTTAATACGGTTAAGCAAAAGCACATTATGACCCCACGGCAATTGTCCAACAGCCTGTTGGACAATTTCAAAATCAGTCCAAGCTTCTGCGAAAGCCCGCATATATAGAAGGTTGGCACGGGAAAACCCCTTCATTTCAGGAAACGCCTCGCGCAAATCCCGCCCCAAGCGGTCAATCACTTTGCTGCCCCAGCCTTGCGCAGCCTGCCGCTGCAAAATATCCCGCCCGATATGCCAGTAAAGCGATACCAGCTCGGCATTTACCGCCAAAACCGCTTTGTGCCGCGCGGTCAGTACCCGGTTTTTAATGTCCGCCAGCCATTGCCCATAATCGGCAGGCATCATCGCCATTTCCTTACCCATCACTATCCTCTCCATCAAACAATCCATCCTGATTTTCGGCCGCACTTTTGCGTTTCACGGGTTTGGTTGTGGCGGTGGGTTGGTTTTCAGACGACCTTTGTATAGTTTCTTCTTCCGCCATCGGAAGATTGGCGACGTTCAAGCTGTAATCATCGTGTCCCCATTCGCAGCGTTTCAAAATCATTTTGGGGATTTTTTTTAAGGAAAGATTCGGAAAACGCTCTGCCGCCTGATCTGCCGTAATTCCACGCCAAGCGGAGCAGCAGATTAGCAGGCTGCGACCTGCTCCAACCTCGTCTGAAAGCACTTGCAACTGCTCAACAGATAGGCTTTGGGTGGTAACGTAGATAAAATCGTTTTCGCTGGAATAACCGTGCTGCCACCAAAGGTTTTCAGACGGCATATAAGTAAATCCCTCCAGCTTCGCCAAGGCTTCCGCCAGCATTTCAGGGTTGTAGTCGGGATTGATGATTTGATTACCCCATTTGTCATTGACAATCAATGTCGGCGCAAGGCGGAAATAGCGGAATCCGCCTCCCCCTTGCCAGTTCACCGCTTTGGAAATCCCGCCCTGGTCTTCGCCATCGATGACTTTTTGCAGGCGCGGGATAATGTGCGTATGGCAATGCTCGCCCAGCTCTACCATAATCCAACGCCGCCCCATTTTATGCGCCACTGCTCCTGTGGTGCCGCTACCGGCGAAGGAATCTAGGATAAGATCGCCTTTATTTGTAGCTAGGTGGATAATGCGTTCAAGTAATCTTTCTGGTTTTGGGGTTGAAAAAGCTTCAGAACCAAAAAAAGCTTTCTGTTCTTTTCTTGATTCATCGTTATGTCCTACATCATCATGAGCCCACCAAGAATTTGGTACAACACCTTGCTGAACTTCTGATAAATATCTTTTCAACTGCGGTGCTCCCTTACCATTTTTTCCCCAATAAATACGATTTTCCTTAATCATCTCATTTATTCGTTCTTTACTAGTTAGCCAGCATCTACCACTTGATGGATAAAACTCTTCACCAGTATTGGGATTCACAATAGGATAATCATAAGCAGCAGAGTAACTCTTCACGGTCAAATTATCTGTTCTCCATGCTCCTTTGCCATCTCCATCATCATATTTATATAACGAATTTTGCTTCTCTGTTCGTGGTAATAGATTTCTAATGAATTTTTCAGATTTTCTATAAACTAGAATATGATCATGCGAATCAGGGATACCAGTAGAATCATTAGCAATAGTATATTTTTTCTGCCATACAATATTTCTTACAAAATTCCCCCGCCCAAATACTTCATCACACAATACTTTCAAATAATGCGCTTCGTTGTCGTCAATGGTAATCCACAGCGAACCGTCGTCTGAAAGCAAGCGTTTGATAATCTCCAAACGGTCGCGCATTAGCCCTAGCCAAATAGAATGCTCCAGTCCATCGTCGTAATGGGCAAATGCACTGCCTGTGTTGTACGGTGGATCGATAAACACGCATTTCACCTTACCCGTAAATTCCTGCTCTAATGCCTTAAGCGCAAGCAAGTTGTCGCCGAAAATCAATCGATTATCAAACGCCGCCGATTCCGACCGCACTTTGGCGTGGTAAGATTTTTCAGGGTCTTCGAGCAAAATCCGAGCTTCTAACTTCGGGCGTTTATGTTTGCCTATCCAGGTGAGTTCTAGTTTTTGTTTGGTCATACTATTTCCTAAAATTCAATTATGCCGATGCTAGAGCAGCCATCAGCCTATTTTTAATCGTGTTACAGTCTGTTTGATTCTCAAAAATTGCTTGTGCAGTTTTTCCCCATTGTTCAGCTTGCACAATATCAACTAATTTCTGACAAATTACATCAAGAAAAAAAGATAAATTCAATTTTTCCTCTTCTGTAATAGAGAAATTTTCACCATATTGTAATTGTTTTTTAATAAAGACAATATGCAGAATAATCCAAAGACCGTGATTTAAAATATCTTTTGCTTGCAAATTCATATCTGAATCAAGCGGTTCACCATTTGCACGATCTTTGACAATTTCAGAAATTATTCGTCCGACTTGGATTATTCGCCATATTTCTTTTGCTGTTCTCGAATCTGGGAATAGCCTTTGATAGGCATCTTGCATCTTTTCTCGGTGAGAAACTAATCCAATTCGACGAAATAATCTCTTTTTATCTGATTTTGCTGCAATTACATATTGCTGCCAATCATTTCCAATTACAGTGCAGGCTAACAATGGAACAAGCTCTTTAATACTAAAACATGTTTCAGAACTAGGCGGTTCGTCATTTCCTGATTTAATCAAATAGGTAATACCCGCCATGCTCAATGTATTTTTTAATCTAATTTGATTATCATCTAAAGATACAAAATCTTCCAAGTCTACCGCATTTTGTCTATTTCGAGCTTGAGTTACTTCGGTTGAAAAATTATCAGGCGTACCCCCTAAACATAAAAATGTTGTGAATACTAACGTTGGATGCTGTTGATAATATTCAATGGGCTTACTGCCAATCACTCCTACTGTTTGAGCTCCATTAATAATTGATAATCCTTTAACTTTAAATCGGCCTTTTTGACGATTTGAATCTCGTGGATATATTTCATCAATCGAATTGCATAAAAAAGTAATGCCATTATTGAAATAAAAAAAATGCTCAGGGTTATCTTCTAATGTCTTATATAAACTTTGGTTAACTGCAGTTTCACCTTTAAATCTTCGTATATTTTTTTCAACTAAAAAATGCTGGTGAGTATTCCAAAGCACCACTAATTTTTCAGCATTCATCTGGCCATAAAATGCTTTATAAGGAGATTGTGTATGACCAAAATTCATCAATTCTATATCTTCATCAATTAACGAAGTTGTGGAGCTATTTAGATGAATCTCATGCAATGTATTTAATCCATAAGCGTGGCAACGAATAAAATCAGGAGAAGAATCATTAAATGCTCTTTCAATATCCATAAAAATATTTCTTCTATCATCAGAAATTGCAGTCCCTGAATAAGCTAGAATGACTTTGACTTTACAAATTCCGCTATTCAATGCATCTTTAATTTGAGATGTTTTTTCTTTCAAGCATTCATTAAATCGCTCTAATCTTCCCTCCAATAAATCTATAACTCCATCACGAAATTTCGAAACATCGCCTAACTCAGGCTCACCAAACCCAGTATCAATATATTTTGATTGAATCAACCAAATTATATGATTGTTATCTACAAACACAGAATCAATGCCATGGTCTAATCCTCCATCTATACTGGCATCAATAGCTTCATCTATGCTTGCTGCTGCATCTTCATGCAATATAAATGCAGCAATGGCTTTAGATAGGAAATTGCGTTTTTTAGCAGTTTCATCATTTCCAATCCCTACAATTTTTGCATAATCACACTCTAATTTTTGACATAACAATTCCAGTTCTAATGGTCTTGGTCTTTTCTGTGCCATTACGCTATCTCCCATTCAATCCAAAACAATTCTTCCTCTTCCACCTTTTGTTTCAGATTTTCTTCCAAATCTTCAATCAGTTTGTTGCGTTTTGCTTCAATTTCATCTTGTTTATCAAAAAGTTCTCGGCGTTGGCGGCTGCGTTTGTTTTCTAATTCGCGCTGCTTTTTCTGCCAACTTAGTTTTTCTTCCAACGTAGCGGAAGTAGCGGCAGTTCGGCGGACTTCTTTGATTTCACGATCGGTTTCTTTAATGTCCTGTTCCAAACCTTGTTTTAAATCATCCGCCCAGTCGTCTAGTTTTTGCACTTCCTCCTCAAAATAACCCAAATTACGTTCGGTGGCTTGGTTTAATAGCGTTTGGCGGCGTTCAGTTATATTGTCGGATAAGGTCGTCTGAAATCCGGTTTTTATTGTAGTTTCGGCAATACGTGCGGGCAGGCGCAGAAGTTTTTCTGGATCGTCAGCTTGTAGGACTTCACCGTTTTCGGTTACGGCTGCAATCAGTATGTGCTGCTCCTTATCATCCAGTGCGCTAATGCTGATGAGTTTGGCAATCAGTTGTCCGCTTCGTCCGCGATAGGGTTCGAGTGTACTGATCCTGCCGTTATGCTCTTGATAATCAAAAATTAAACGTACAGGTGGACAATCGCGTTTTTTGGCGCGATCGATAATGGCTTGTGCTAAGGGATGGGTGATGCGGTAGAGATAGGCTTCGCCACTTTTTCGCGGCAGTTCGTATCGTCCTGTTGGAATGTTAAGGCCGTCTGAAAGATTTTCAGGTAGCTTATTGAGTATAAAACTACCGTCATAGAAGTCTGAACTGTCACCAAGTTCGCTTCGGGTTAACTCCATTAAGATTTTTTCGTATTTGTTGAGTGCTGCTTGGCTTTCTTCAGCACAGTTCCGTAGTCTTTCGCGGACTTCTTCATCAAAATTTTCCAGCAGGGTTTGACGGGCTTTCATCATGTTCTGATTGATTTCCTCTGATAGCTCACTTTGCAGGCTATCAAAGGCAGTTTTGATGTCTTCGGACTGGCGGCATTGGCGGTAGATTTCAGCAATACGCCGTTCGATGTCTACGCCGCTACCGATTGCCCCCAATACTTCGTCGCTGGCACCAAATACACCATTAAAAAGCTTAAATTTTTGCTCAAGCAATTCGTAAACACGTTGGTCGGCTTCATTGGTTTCATCAACAAAATTCACGACGACAACATCGTGTTTTTGTCCATAACGGTGACAGCGTCCGATGCGCTGTTCAACGCGCTGCGGATTCCAAGGCAGATCGTAATTGATAATGAGTGAGCAGAATTGTAGGTTAATGCCTTCTGCACCCGCTTCAGTGGCAATCATGATGGTGCCACGCTCTTTGAAATGCTCTACCAAAGCGGCACGGGTATCGGCGGTTTTGGAACCGGTAATTTTATCGCTACCTTCATGCCGTTTGAGCCAGTCTTTATAGATTTTTTGTGCTTGGGGATCACTGTTTGTACCATTGAATAGCACGATACCGTCACCATTCTCGCCTGCGTAGTCAGTTTGAGCAAGACATTCTAAGAGATAGGCTTGGGTGCGTTTGGATTCGGTAAAAATAATGGCTTTTTGCGCCGCACCAAGTTCTTTCAATTTGGCAAAGGCTGTGGAAAGTGCGGTCAATAATGCACGGCTTTTTGCATCTTCTCGGATGTTTTCGGCAAGTTGTTTAAAATGTTTGAGCTCTTCAATTTCATCAGCAATCGCTTGATATTCATCAGCAGTCAGAATGCTCGATTCGTTTTCCTCTTCCCATTCTTCTGCAGTTTCATCTAAGCTTTCATAATCTTCGTCCAGAGTTTCGACCAGGTCTTGCGTGGTTGATTCTGCCAATACGCCTTGTAGGCGCTTGGTCATAGTATCCAGTGCACCTGCAATAGCGCGGCTACTAGAGGCTAAAAGTTTCCACAACACTAGGGAAATAAGCTGTCGTTGTCCTTCCGGCATTGCTTGCAGATTTGGACGACGAAGGTATTCGGCAACCAAATGAGAAAATTCTCGTTCTTGGTCGGATGGAGTAAATTTTTGCAGGATGGCAAGGCGATGAGTATAGGGAACATAAGCCTGTACTTGACGGCGTAAGGTACGTCGGCAAACAGGGCTGAGTCGCTGGCGCAGATGAGATAAGGTCTGTTCTGTGGCCTTTGCACCGAATTGAGCACGAAAACTATCTAAGTCGCCAAAAACACGGTCATCTATCATGCTGACCAAGCCGTAAAGTTCAAGCAAAGAATTTTGCAAAGGAGTAGCAGTTAATAGGACTTTGCTGGATACGTTTTCCAAAGCTTCTTTTAAAGTTTTACCGATAACATTGTTTTTCTTATAAACATTGCGTAGACGATGAGCTTCATCTAATACAACCAAATCCCATTCAATTTGTTTAATATCATCCGCTTTAGATTTAGCAAATTGATAGGAGCAGATAACGGGATTTTCTTGACGAAAAGGGTTTTTGCCTGTTTTTTTTATGGCATTGTAACTTTTAGCCTCCAAAATCATGCCCTGTAAACCAAATTTTTCCTGCAACTCTTGATGCCATTGTTTGCGTAAGTTGGCAGGAGTAATAATCAGAATTTTACGTTTGCGTTCGGCACAATGCTGCAATATCACCAAGCCCGCTTCGATGGTTTTTCCTAAACCTACTTCATCCGCCAAAATCACACCTTTTGACAACGGATTTTTGCAGGCAAACAAGGCAGCATCAACTTGATGCGGATTTAAATCGACTTGGGCATCAACCAATGTTGTTGCTAATGAGTCCATACTGCCACCCTCGGCTTGACGAGTTAAAAGCCAGGAGTAGTATCGGGCTTGATGTGGTGTCAGTTGAGATTGGGACATGGTCTTAATTTTCTCCAAATTACTTTTTAAGCCATACAAAGGATATTCTTTTTACAGGAAAAAATCAAATAAATATTCTAAAAATTATAAGTTAAGCTAAAACACCAAACTCTCCCCCTTCAAAAACTCCGTATCCTCCCAACTCAACCCCGCCACTTCATCATACAAATCCAATCCAATCAGCGTATAAAACTGTTTGCCGAAGTTTTTCTCATTAATCGGTTCGATACGCCCTGCTTTATATAAAGCAGCGAGGGCTTTTTCAGGGATTTGGACGGTGTAGGGTTGCAGTTTGCGCAGCAGTCCGCCGATGTGGTCGGCGTAGCGTAAGGCTTCGATAAGGCGTTCGGCCTCATCATCGAACGGGATAATCAGCGGCTGCATATGGCTTTCAATCATGCGGAATTTGTCGGCGATGGTTTGGAACGGGAAATCGAGGCTTTGCCCTGAATTGTGGTGCAGTTGCAGGATTTGTTTGTGATCCAGTTCTTCGCCTTTTAAGTCGTAAAGGTCTTTGAAATAGGCGGCGACGGCTTGGGTGGATAAGAGGTCGTCTGAAAAGTCGGCGGCGGTCAGGCGCATAACGGCGGCTTGGGCGGCGAGTTCGGGCGGGGCTTTCCATTGTTCTTCAGGCGCGAATATCCACACGAAACTGTTTTCAGACGACCTTTTGCCTTCGCGGTTACAGCGCCCTGCAGCTTGGGCGACGCTGTCTAAGCCTGCTTCGGCACGCATCACCAGAGGAAAATCCACATCAACGCCGGCTTCAATTAAGGAGGTGGCAATAACGCGGCAGGGTTCGCCGTTTTTCAGACGACCTCGGATTTCATCGAGTTTTTGGCTGCGATGTTTGGCGCACATTAAGGTGGTCAGGTGGAACGTGCCGTCAAGGTGTTTGGCTTGGTCGTACAGGCTGCGGGCGTGGCGTCGGTTGTTGACGATGACGAGTATTTGCGGGTGTTCGCCAAGTTTGGCGAGCAGGTCGGCGTCAGTTTGTGTGCCGA
>CAUSDA010000051.1:0-19604 GCA_963529965.1 uncultured Neisseria sp. | reverse complement strand
CAAATGGGATAAACGGTAGAAAGGTCGTCTGAATGGAGGTTTTTCAGACGACCTTTTTGTATCTGTGGGATTCGTGGGCGGAGCCCACGCTACGTTGGGTTTCAGGCAACCTTGGGTCAGAGGTCGAAGGCGGCGTTAATGAGGCGTTTGGTGTAGTCTTTCTGCGGGTGGTGGAAGATTTGGTCTGCGCTGCCGTATTCGACGAGTTCTCCGTGCTGCATGACGGCGACGTTGTCGCTGACGGCGCGGACGACGGAGAGGTCGTGGCTGATGAAGATGTAGGTCAGTCCGTATTTGGTTTGGAGTCCGCGCAGCAGTTCGACGACTTTGATTTGGACGGAGCGGTCGAGGGCGGAGGTGGGTTCGTCGAGGAGGATGAACTTGGGCCGCAGGATGAGGGCGCGGGCGATGGCGATGCGTTGGCGTTGTCCGCCTGAGAATTCGTGCGGATAGCGGTTGAGTGCGTCGGCGGGCAGGGAGACTTCGTCCAGGACTTTGAGGACGAGTTCGGTGCGTTGGGCTTTGGTCATTTCGGGGCGGTGGACGGTGAGGCCTTCGCCTATGATTTCACCGACGGTGAGGCGGGGGGAGAGTGAGCCGTAGGGGTCTTGGAAGACGATTTGGCGTTCGGCTTTGAGCTGGCGCGCGCGCTCGGGGGTGAGGGCGGCGAGGTCGCTGCCGTCGAAGTGTATGCTGCCTTGGTAGGGGAGCATTTGCATGATGGCTTTGCCGAGCGTGGATTTGCCGGAACCGGATTCGCCGACGATGCCGAGGGTTTCGCCTTGGCGGATGGCGAGGCTGATGTTTTTGACGGCGTGGAAGGTTTTGAGGGGTTTGCCGAAGAAGTTGTGTTTGAGGGTGAAGTGGACGTCGATGCCGTCGGCACGGATGAGCTCGGGCGGGTTGCCTTCTACGGGTTCTTTCATGCCTTTGGGGACGGAGTGGATGAGTTGGGCGGTGTAGGGGTGGGTGGGGTTGGCGAAAACTTGTGTGATTTTGCCGCGCTCGACGATTTCGCCGTCTTTCATGACGCAGACGGTTTCGGAGTAGTGTTCGGCGAGTCCGAGGTCGTGGGTGATGAAGATTATCGCCATGCCCATTTGTTTTTGGAGGTCGTGGAGGAGGTCGAGGATTTCTGCCTGGATGGTGACGTCGAGGGCGGTGGTGGGTTCGTCGGCGATGAGCAAGGCGGGGTCGTTGAGCAGCGCCATGGCGATCATGATGCGCTGGAGCTGGCCGCCTGAGAATTCGTGGGGGTATTGTTTCAGACGACGTTCTGCTTCGCGGATGCCGACGCGGTTGAGGAGGTCGAGAATGCGTTCGCGGGCGGCTTTGCGGGTGATGGTTTTGTTGTGGACGCGCAGGGCTTCCATGAGCTGGGTGCCGATTTTCATGAAAGGGTTCAGCGAGGTCATGGGCTCTTGGAAGATGAAGCTGATGCGTCCGCCGCGCAGGCTGCGGAGGGTTTTTTCGTCTGCGTCGAGGATGGATGTGCCGTCGAAGGTGATGCGCGAGTCTTGTCCGTAAAGGGTGCTATTTTCGGGCAGGAGGCGCATGAGGGACATGGCGGTAACGGATTTGCCGGAACCGGATTCGCCGACGAGGGCGAGGGTTTCGCCTTTGGCGACTTTGAAGCTGATGTTGCGCACGGCGTGGACGGTTTTTTCGTGGAGTTGGAAGCGGATGTCGAGGTTTTCGACGGTGAGTAACGGGGTGTTCATGGGTGTGTCCTCGTGGTGTGTGTCAGCGGTCTTTGGGGTCGAGTGCGTCGCGCAGGCCGTCGCCGATGAAGTTGAAGCAGAAGAGAGTGGCGACGAGGAAGAAGCAGGGGACGAGGAGCTGCCACGGGGCGGCTTCCATGGAGGCTGCGCCGTCTTGGAGCATGGAGCCCCAACTAGTCATGGGTTCTTGTACGCCCAATCCGAGGAAGCTGAGGAAGGATTCGAACATGATCATGCCGGGGACGAGCAGGGAGGCGTAAACCATGACGACGCCGAGTACGTTGGGGATGATGTGGCGGGTAACGATGCGGCGGCGGGATACGCCTGTGATGCGGGCGGCTTCGACGAATTCTTTGTGTCTGAGGCTGAGGGTTTGGCCGCGGACGATGCGGGCGACGTCAAGCCATGAGACGAGTCCGATGGCGACAAAGATGAGGAAGAGGTTGCGCCCGAAGAAGGTGGTGAGGAGGATGACGAAGAACATGAAGGGGAAGGCGTTGAGGATTTCGAGCAGGCGCATCATGACGGAGTCGAGTTTGCCGCCGAAAAAGCCTGCGAGCGCGCCGTAGAGCGTGCCGATGACGACGGCGACGAGTGCGCCTGCGATGCCGATGAGCAGGGAAATGCGCCCGCCGGCAGCGGCACGGGTGAGGAGGTCGCGTCCGAGCAGGTCGGTGCCGAAGTAGTGGCGGGTAGAGAAGGAAGGCGGGATTTGCATGTTGTCCCAGTCGGTGTAGTCGTAGGTGTAGGCGCTGATCCAGGGGGCGGCGACAACGAAGAGGGTGATGGCGGCAAGGATGAAGATGCTGCACAGGGCGGCTTTGTTGTTGCTGAAACGCCGCCATGCGTCCTGCCACAGGCTGCGTCCGTGTACTTGTGCCTGTTCGGCTGCGTCTGCTATGGCGCGGGAATTTTTCTTGTTGAATAGCATGGTGTTCTCCGTTGTTTTGTTCGGGGTCGTCTGAAAACGGCAAAACTGGTTTTCAGACGACCTTTTTTGCTTTTAATAGCGGATTTTGGGGTCGATCAGGGCGTAGAGGATGTCGAGTACGGCGTTGAAGACGATGGTCAGGACGCCGACGAGGATGGTCAGTCCCAATATCATGCCGTAGTCGCGGTTGAGCGCGCCGTTGACGAAGAGTTGTCCGATGCCGGGCAGTCCGAAGACGCTTTCGATGACGATGGCGCCGGTGATGATGCCGACGAAGGCGGGAACGAGATAGGAGAGGATGGGCAGCATGGCGGGACGCAGGGCGTGGCGCAGGACGATGCTGTTCATGGACAGCCCTTTGGCGCGGGCGGTGCGGATGTAGGGGCTGTTCAACACTTCTATCATCGCGCCGCGCGTGATGCGGGCGAGGCCTGCGACATAGCCGATGGAGAGGGCGGCGACGGGCAGGATGAGGCTGGTCAGCGCGCCGTCATTCCAGCCGCCGGCGGGCAGCCATTTGAGGGTGATGGCGAAGATGAAAATCATGATGGGGGCTTTGACGAAGCTGGGGACGACGATGCCGGTCATGGCGGCGGTCATGATGGTGTAGTCCGCCCATGTGTTGCGCCTGAGCGCGGCGATGGTGCCCATGAGTACGCCCAAGACGGTGGAGACGATGAAGGCGTACACGCCCAGTTCGACGGAGACGGGCAGAGCTTGGGCGAGCAGCTCGTTGACGTTGTAGTCTTTGTATTTGAACGAGGGGCCGAGGTCGCCGTGGGCGAGTTGTTTGAGATAGTTGAAGTATTGCAGGTACATCGGGTCGTTCAGGTGGTATTTGGCTTCGATGTTGGCCAGTACGGCGGGCGGTACGTTTTTGTCGCCGGTGAAGGGGCTGCCGGGTGCGAGCCGCATCATGAAGAATGAGACGGTAATCAGGACCAGCATGGTGGGGATGGCGGAAAGTATGCGGCGGATGATGAATTTCAGCATATCGTACCTGCTCGGGGCTTGGTGGGTCGGAATATGCCTGAATACGGGAAGGTCGTCTGAATGGGGTTCGGACGCTTGGGGTGGTTTTCTCTTCTTTGTAGTCAGGCCCTTGGTTTTTGGGGTGTGCGGGCTTTTGCTTTTATGGTCGTCTGAAACGGGATTTTGGGTTTCAGACGACCTTTTTGCCGATGCTTTTCGTGGGCAGAGCCCACGCTACGGTTATTTTTCAGACGACCTTTGGGGTTGGCGCGGGTTCGTGGTTAGAACCCACGCCACGGTCGTTTTTCATACGACCTTTGCCGTCAGCGCGCCAGCGGTTCGGTGCGTTTGATCAGCCATGCTTTTGCCGCGCCTTCGGTCAGCGGCTCGAGGCGGCGGCGGACTTCGGCGTGGTAGCGGTTGACCCAGTCGATTTCACCGTCGGTCATGAGGGCGGTGTCCATCAGGCGGGTGTCGATGGGGCAGAGGGTCAGGGTTTCGAAGTAGAGGAAGCTGCCGAACTCGGTTTCCTGCGGGTTGGCGACGGCTTGGTTGGCGGCGAGGTTCTCAATGCGGATGCCCCATTTGCCGGGACGGTAGAGTCCGGGTTCGATGGAGGTTACCATGCCTTTTTTCATGGCGTGCTGCGGGCCGGGAACGGCAGCGCAGGCGATGACTTGCGGGCCTTCGTGGACGTTGAGGAAATAGCCTACGCCGTGGCCTGTGCCGTGGCCGTAGTCGCATTGCGCCTGCCACAGGGGTTTGCGGCAGATGGCGTCTATCATCGGCGAGAGGATGTTTTCGGGGAACACGGCTTCGGCAAGCGCGATATGGGCTTTGAGGACGAGGGTGTTGTCGCGTTTTTGTTCGGTGGTCGGCGTGCCGACGGGGACGACGCGCGTGATGTCGGTCGTACCGCCTTTGTATTGCGCGCCGGAGTCGATGAGCAGCAGACCGTTGCCGCTGATGGTGCTGTGGCTTTCGGGCGTCGCGCTGTAATGGGGCAGGGCGGCGTTGGCGTTGAAGCCTGCGATGGTGTCGAAACTCAATGAGATGAAGCCCGGACGTGCGCTGCGGTGGCGGTGGAGCATGGTGTCCACGTCGATTTCGGTCAGGCTGCCGCCGTTGTCGATGATGTCTTCAAACTCGGCGAAGAAGCCGCACAACGCCGCGCCGTCTTGTTCCATCGCTTCGCGGATGTGGGCGATGTCGGCTTCGGATTTGACGGATTTGAAGAAGGTGGACGGGTTGATGCCTTCGATCAGGCGCACGCTTTCAGGCAGGCGCACGAGGGTGCTGACGGCGGTTTTGTTCGGCTCGATAAGCAGCGTGCCGCCGATTTGCGCGAGTTTGTCGGCAACTTGGGCGTAAGGTTCGACCGCGATGCCTGCGGTTTGCAGCGCGGTGGCGGCTTCGGCGTTCAGACGACCTTGGTCGGTAAACAGGACGGCGTTGTCTTTGCCGATAAGCAGGAAGGATACGAAAACGGGGTTGAAAGGCACGTCGCTGCCGCGCATGTTGGTCAGCCAAGCGATGTCGTCAAGCGAGGAAACCAAGTGGTAATCCGCGCCTTTTTCTGCCATGACGGCGCGCACGCGGGCGAGTTTTTCGGCGGCGGTTTCAGAAACGTAGGCGGGGTCGTGGATGAACACGGTTTCGGCGGGGATGGCGGGACGGCTTGTCCACACTTGGTCAAGCAGGTCGTCGGGGTGTTCGATGCGGATGTTTTTGGCGGCTAGGGATTGCGCCAAAGTGCGTTTGCCGGTGAGCGACACCATATCGGAAGGGATGCCGACGGCGGCGTTTTCGGGCAGGTTTGCCGCGAGCCATTCGTTATACGGCGGAACTTGCCCGCTTTTTTGCAACTCGATGCCGCTGCCCGCAAGCTGTTTAGTGGCTTGTTCCCAATAGCGGCTGTCCACCCACACGCCCGCTTCATCGGCGGTAACGACGAATGTGCCGACCGAGCCGGTAAAGCCTGACAACTCGCGGCGCGCCTGCCAGTGTGCGGGCAGGTATTCGGAAAGATGGGGGTCGGCGGAGGGGATGACGAGTGCGTCCAAACCTTGCGCCTTCATGGCTGCGCGCAATGCGGACAGGTAATTCGATACGGTATTCATGAACGGGATTCTCCAATAAGGTTTCGCGGTTTCAGACGACCTTCTTATAGCGGATTAACTTGATGCACAGGGAGGTCGTCTGAAAAACGTGTCTATGTTATCAAATCACTTCTTGGGTGCAAACGACCAATTTTTGATGGTGTAGTTTTTCAGCGGGTCGCGGTCGGAGTAGCCTTGGATGTCGGGTTTCACCAGATTGATGCTGACTTGGTGATACAGCGGGATAAAGGCGTCGTCGCGTTGCAGCATCGCCTCGGCGCTGACGTAGCGGCGGGCGCGCTCTTCGGCGGAAATGCCCGCTTCGAGCGTGCTGTCCATCAGCTTGTCAAACTCGGGATTCTTGTAATGGAAGGCGTTGTTCGGATTGTTGGATTTGAAAATATTGAGCATGCCCGCAGGGTCGTTGTAGTCGGAACACCAGCCCGCGAACGCCATGCTGAAATTGCCTTGCATACGGGTGTCCAAAAAGGTTTTCCATTCTTCGTTCATCAGCGTGGGGCGCACAAACGGTACGGTCGCCTTCCAAACGGATTGCAGCGCGGTAATCTGTTTTTTGGCGGCATCGCTGGTGGTATAGATGATTTGGAACTCAAGCGGTTTCTCTTCGCTATAACCCGCTTCACGCAAGAGTTTTTCCGCTTCGGCAATGCGCGCTTCGCGCTTGAGCGGCTTCCACGAAGGCGCAGACTCGCCGCCGCCCTGCATATTCGGCGGGGTGAGCTGGAACGCTTCCTTGTCGCCGCGTCCGGCAACTTTAGTAATGATGGCGCGGTCGGTCAGCAGGTTGAGCGCGCGGCGGACTTTGGGATTTTTAAATTCGGCGGATTCCAAGTTCGGCTCTAAAAACCAAGAACACAGCAAAGTCGCGCGCCTCACCTGCCCGGGAAATTCTTTCTCGGCAATCTTAATCTGGTCGGAAGGGATGCCGTAGGTAACGTCCACTTCGTCGGCGCGGTAGCGGTCGTATTCTTTGCCGATGGCGAGGAACACCGCCTGCGGGATGGATACTTTTTTGCTGTCGTAATAAGCAGGGTTTTTATCCATGGTGATGTGGCTGTTGACGCGCCAGTCTTTGAGGATGTATGCGCCGCTGGAAACATAATTGCCCGGCTGCGTCCATTTTTCGCCGAATTTCTCGACCGTGGCGCGGTGGACGGGGTAGGTGAACTGCTGAATCAGCATATCGGGGAAATACGGCACGGGCGCAGTGAGCGTGAATTGCAGCGTTTTCTTGTCCAAAGCCTTGACGCCCAAAGTATCGGGCTTCGCCTTGCCTTGCAGGATTTCCGCCGCACCCTGTATTTTCGCGTCTTCCAAATAGCTGCTGTTAGGCGCGGCGGTTGCAGGATCGGCGAGGCGGCGGAAGCTGTAAACGAAATCTTCGGCGGTAATCGGGTCGCCGTTGCTCCATTTCGCATCGCGCAGGTGGAACGTCCAAACGCGCCCTTCGTCTGACGGCTCCCATTTCAACGCCAAGGCGGGAATGGTTTTGCCTTCGGCATCCGTACTGACCAAGCCGTCCATCATCTGACGGATAATCGCGCCCGCCGCCATATCCGAGCTTTTCTGCGGGTCGAGCGTACTCGGTTCGACCGCATTGCTGATGACGATTTTATTGTATTCGCTGCGCTTGAATTCGGGCGCGGGCTTGACTTCGCGATGACACGCCGACAGCGCAAGCACTATGGCAAGCGATAAAGCCGATATGGAATAAGGTTTGTTCGGCAGCACGTTTTTTCTCCTCTTCTCGCTGTCTCTCCCTCCATCCTGCGTTTTGCAAAAAATAAAAAACTACATATGACTACATGGTAGGGAAATATTCTGATTTTTGGCGGATAAAAAGATTTATTCTCTATGGGTATTTGAAAAAATCCGCCTGTTTTGGAAATCGGTTTGCAAGATAACACAAAAAAACGCCGTAAAAAACATTTTTTGAAATAAAAGTTACAAGTGATTACAAAAATATTGATTTTTTTGCAAGCCTCAAATAGTATAAAACCCTGTTTAAACGCAGCCTCAGAAAAATCAAGTAAAAGGAGAATAAAATGAAGAAGTTATTAATGATTGCGGTTGCCGTCCCGCTTGCCGTCCCCGCATTGGCATCCGATAACGAAGCCAAAATCGGCGGACGGATATTTACTTCTATCGAACACGAACGCAACGGCAAAGGGCAATCCGCTACCGATATATCCGACAACAACAGCCGCATCTGGATTATGGGCAGTGAAAAACTCGACAAAGACCTCAAGCTCATCTACGGCGTCAATTCATTCGTCGCCTTCGACTACAACGGCTGGAGTACGGACGATTCCTATATCGGTCTGCGCGGCGATTTCGGTACCGTCCGCGCCGGCTGGCTCAGTACCCCCATGCACTACCTGACCGGCGAACAAGACGCATTCAACGGCAACAACCACACCCAAACCATGGGGCGCATGACCCGTTTCGGCGGCCGTGAAATCGCCCTGAACTACGAATCCAAAACCTTTGACAACGGCTTCAACTACCGCGTCCAAATCGCGCCCGGTGCCAACAAATACAAAGACAGGAAGCGCAACGGCGACTGGATGGCGGGCTTAGGCTTGCACTACAAACACCCGACCAACGGCTTCAACGCCCACTACGCCCTCGAATACGCCCGCAACGGCTCGCCTGACGATACGAAAGACAGACAGGTTCATTCCATGAAAGTCGGCTACGACAAAGACAATCTCTACCTCGCCGCCGGCATGATGTACGCCCGCAACGTCGCCGACAAATTCCACTGGGAAGACGAAACCAAAACCAATACCAACACCCGCGATTTCCAAGTGACCGCCGGCTACACCATGGGCAACATCACCCCCAAACTCGGCGTCGCCTACGGCCGCTCCGATACCGGCAAGAACTACAAACAGCTCGCGTTCAACACCGAATACAAATTCTCCAAACGCACGACCCTCTCGTTCAACTCAGGCGTAGTCAAAGAAAGCAAAGACCCGAAAACCGGCTGGGCGGCAGGCGTGTCATTGGAACACAGCCTGCAATAACACGGGATTTGAAGCATAATTTGCGGCATAAAGGGTCGTCTGAAAATCTGAATATGGGTTTTCAGACGACCTTTGTGTTTATAGTGGATCAACTTTAAACCAGTACGGCGTTGCCTCGCCTTGTCGTACTATCTGTACTGTCTGCGGCTTCGTCGCCTTGTCCTGATTTTTGTTAATCCACTATATCAAACGCCTGTCAGACGCATTCTTGCAAACAATGTTTCCGATACTCAAATCTTCATGAAAAAACGTCGTCTGAAACCGATCTTCAGACGACGTTTGCCATTCACGCCCCTAGCGGATTCATTCCGCTTTCTCCAGCAGGGCGAAGCCTTCCACTTTGTTTCTCGGGCGTGCGCCCTGCCAGATTTTCGTCCAGCCCGGCGGCGCATCGGTATTTTTAGGCTGCTGCACCAGACGGTAGCGGCAGGCAGCATCGTCGATATGGAGTGTCAAGTCGCTGTATTGCGCCCAAGCGATGCGGGCGCGGTGGTCTTCGTTGGCGATGCTGATGCATTCGAGGTCGTCTGAAAGCCGTTTTTTCAGTTCGGGGGAGAGGGCGGCTTCCATTTGGAGGACGACGGGCGCGTGGCTTTTGGCGGCGTCGAGCCACGGCAGGAACAGGGTCATCAGCAATGCCCACGCCAGTGTAACGCCTGCCGCCCAGTTAGTCACTGCCTGTCTGCCGCGGATGTTTTTGCGGGTAATCGCCCACAGCCACAGCGGGGTAAACAACAGGGCGACCGCCATCGGTATCGGGTCGATGTCGGGCGTGTAATACGGGCTGAAATAGGCGGCGCGTTCGGCGAGTTTGGCAGGCCAGCCGTAGTTCATGGCGAAGAAGCCCGTCCACAGGAAAATGGCGAACAATCCGAACGCCATAACGCCGAACCAGTTGATAAACGCCGCCGCGCCGCGCCGCAGTCCGTCCAGTTGCGCCGCGCCGATCAGGGCGAGCGGGGGCAGCAGCCAAACGAGGTTGTCTTGCAGGCGTTGCGGGCTGACAGCAAGTATGCTGAGGACGATGAGGAACCACGAAATGCACAATACGCTCCAGTTTTTTTCGCGGATGCGGGGGCGGCTTAACGTCCATGCGGCGAGCGGCCACGCGGGCAGGGTAAACCAGAGCAGGTTTTTCAGGTAATAAAACAGGCTGAAGGTCGTCTGAAAACCTCCCAAGCCGCCGAATGCGCCGAGCGAGTGGTGGTTCAACCAGATGGAAAACAGTTCGGGCTGAGTTCTGGAGAAGATGAGCGGATAAACCGTCAAGAGCGGCAGTCCGATGGCGAACGCGCCGACCAGCGTCAGGTAATAGCGTTTGACACGCCATTTCTCATCGAGCAACAGGGCAGGTGCTAAAAACATCAGCGCGGCGGTCATCAGATAGCCCGATGAGAGTGACAGCAACGCCCAGCCGAAGCCCAGCAGCAGGGAAGAGGTAATGACGCGGCGTTGCGCCAACGAAAAGCCGCACAATATCATGCCCGACGCGGCAAAGGCGACGGAAGCGGGGTTGAGGAAGTGCGCGACCGAGAGCAGTCCGATGCTGCCGATCAGGATGAGGACGACGCTGCGCCCGTGGTGCCTGCCCAAAAAGTTGAATCCGGCAAAACCGCAGGCGGTCAGCCCGATAATCGTAAAGAAGACGCCCGCAAAACGCGCGGCATCATAAGCGTCCGCCGCCCAAGGCGACAACAGGTGTTTGAACGCCGCAGCCACCCACAAATAGACGGGCGGAATCTGAAAATCCGGCTGTCCCAACACATGGGCAACCAACGGCGTCGCGCCTGCGTCTAAGGCTTCAACGGCGGTAAAGACGGTGGGTTCGGCGGGGTTCCACAAGTCGTGCGAAAACACGCCCGGCCACAGCCAGGCAAATGCCATCAGCAGCAAGAGCCAGGGTTTTTCATGGGTTTTGGCAGGTTGTCGCGGATCGGGCGGGGTGTAAGTGAGCATAGCTTTGAGGATGTTGAACGTATTTTCGTGTAGTTTAGCAAAGATTCGGCGGGAGGTCGTCTGAAAGGAGGGATTTGGGTTTTTACTTCATTCAAACCACGTTTTCAGACGACCTTATATCGACACTGCCGCTGACGCAAATCAAGCGCAGGCAAATCCCGCCTTTACCGATGCGCCCCGTTCGCGGATAATTGAGAACATTCCCATTTCCGTTTCCAACCTTCACAAAGGATACATCATGGCATTTCTGAAACTGACCGAACAAAACGTGCAGGGCAAAACCGTCCTCATCCGCGCCGATATGAACGTGCCGTTCAAAGACGGCAAAATCAGCGACGACACCCGTATCCGCGCCTCGCTTGCGTCCATCAAATACTGCTTGGACAACGGCGCGTCCGTTATCGTGATGACCCACTTGGGTCGTCCGACCGAAGGCGAGTTCCACCCCGAAGACGACGTTGCGCCCGTTGCCGCGCATTTGGGCAACCTGTTGGGCAAAGACGTGAAAGTATTGAACGACTGGCGTGAAAACAAACCCGTCCTGAACGCGGGCGATGTCGTCATGCTGCAAAACGTGCGCATCAACAAAGGCGAGAAGAAAAACGATTTGGAACTGGGCAAAGCCTATGCCGCCTTGTGCGACGTGTTCGTCAACGACGCGTTCGGCACCGCCCACCGCGCCCAAGCCTCGACCGAAGCCGTCGCCCAAGCCGCGCCCGTTGCCTGTGCCGGCGTATTGATGGCGGGCGAACTCGACGCTTTGGGCAAAGCCCTGAAACAGCCCGCGCGCCCGATGGTGGCAATTGTCGCCGGCAGCAAAGTGTCCACCAAACTGACCATCCTCGAATCGCTGGCGGACAAAGTCGACCAACTCATCGTCGGCGGCGGTATCGCTAACACCTTCCTCTTGGCGGAAGGCAAAGCCATCGGCAAATCGCTGGCGGAACATGATTTGGTGGAAGAGTCCAAAAAAATCATGGCGAAAATGGCAGCCAAAGGCGGCTCCGTACCGCTGCCGACCGATGTCGTCGTTGCCAAAGCCTTTGCCGCCGATGCCGAAGCGGTTGTGAAAGACATTGCCGACGTTGCCGAAGACGATATGATTTTGGACATCGGTCCGAAATCCGCCGCCGCACTTGCCGAGCTGCTCAAAGCCGCCGGCACCATCGTTTGGAACGGCCCGGTCGGTGTGTTCGAGTTTGACCAGTTCGCAGGCGGCACGAAAGCCCTTGCCGAAGCCATCGCCCAAAGCAAAGCGTTCTCGATTGCGGGCGGCGGCGACACGCTGGCGGCGATTGCCAAATTCGGCGTTACCGACCAAATCGGCTACATCTCCACCGGCGGCGGCGCGTTCCTCGAATTCTTGGAAGGCAAAGAGTTGCCCGCCGTAGCCGCTTTGGAAAAACGCGGCGCGTAAGCGGTTTGACGTAAAGAAGAGGTCGTCTGAAAACCTATTTTGGGGTTTTCAGACGACCTCTTTGTATGGTTGCCGCATTTTGACGGCAAGGCGGGGTATGTTTATTTCAACAGATTTTTTAAAGCCAAGCGCACGCCTTCGCCGACTTCCGTGCCTTTGGGGATGCCTTTGATGGCGGCTTTTGCCTCACGTTCGTTATAACCCAGCGCAATCAGGGTGTTGACGATGTCGTCCGTTTCGTCGGCGGCAGGTGCGGCGGCGAAAAGCCCGTCGGCAGCGGTATGGGAAACCAGTTTGCCGCGTAGTTCCAAAACCATGCGTTCGGCGGTTTTTTTGCCGATGCCCGGGGCGGAGGACAGACGTTTGATGTCTTCGTCGGCAACCGCGCGGGCAAGTTCGTCGGCGGACATGGCGGAGAGTATGCCCAGCGCGGTTTTCGCGCCGATGCCGCTGACTTTGACCAACTGGCGGAACGTCGCCCGCTCGTCGGCAGTCGCAAAGCCGAACAACAAATGCGCGTCTTCACGGATGACGAGCTGGGTGTAAAGCTGTACGGTTTCGCCCAAGGCGGGCAGGTTGTAGAAGGTCTGCATGGATACGTCGGCTTCGTAGCCGACTCCGTTGACGTCGATGACGATTTGCGGCGGGTTTTTCTCGATGAGCTTTCCGGTCAGTCTGCTGATCATGTGGATTCCGAGTGGCGTTGGCGGGGTCGTCTGAAAACGCGGTTTTGCATGATTGCGGCGTTTCAGACAGCTTTGATTGTTTGGCGGGTTAGTTTTAAAACGATACGGCGTTTTCGTATGGTTTGGTCTGCGTGTATCTGAAAGATAATAAAAAAGCTGAGTTTTTCAACTCAGCTTTTTAAATTTGGTGGGTCGTGAGCGATTCGAACGCTCGACCAACGGATTAAAAGTCCGCTGCTCTACCGACTGAGCTAACGACCCGATAAGCCGTGCATTATATGGATGCGTCGGAAAGGTGTCAACTTATTTTTGCCAGTATTGCATAATTTTTTGTTTTCAATGGATTTTATCTTTCATTGTTCGGCGTGTCCGATGAAAAGCGAAGCGTTTACAGCAGCCAGCCGCCGTCGAAACGGTTTAAAAATTCGCTAAATTGCTGTTGCGCCCTATGGATGACGATTGGGTCCTGCGTTTCCAATACGGCTTCAAAACGCGCCACTTCTGCGGCGATGATGTGCCGGTTGTCACCGAGGAATTCTTCATACAGGCGTTTGGCTTTTTCCAACAGATAGATATTGTGCTGCTGATCGCGCGGATGGATTTTCAAGGCGGCGAGTTTGATCAGGGAAGCCTTGATTTCTTCAGGCGTCAGGCTTTGGCTGTTTTGACGGAAAACCTGATTGATGTGCAGATTCAGGTTTTTGTTGCTGATGTCGACTTCTAAAAGCCCGTTGACGTCGTAGCTGAAGCGGACGTCTATCGATACCTGTCCTTTCGGCTTGGGCGGGACGTTGACCGACAGTTCGCCCAGTTTCAGGTTTTCTTTGGCAAGCATGGACTCGCCCTGCAAAACATCGACCAAAATCACTTTCTGCCCGTCGTGGGAAGTGATGAAAGTTTCGACGCGCGAAACGGGAACGGGCATATTGCGCTCAATAATCGGGAAAAACCGTCCGGTAACGTATTGGTCGCCAATGTCCATGCCGGCTTCCGTGCCGAGCGAGAAGGGCATCACGTCGGTAAGGACGACTTCTTCCACGCTTTCGTTGCGCGCAATCAGCGCCGCCTGCACCGCCGCGCCGCGTGCAATGGCTTCGTCGGGATTGACCGAAACAAGCGGGATACGGCGGAACAGTTGGGCAATGGAATGCCGAATCATCGGCATCCGTGTCGCGCCGCCGACCAAGATGATGCCGTCGATTTGCGAAGGGTGCAGCTTGGCATCGCGCAATGCGCGCTCCAGCGGTTGGCGCAGGCGGCCCATTAATGGCGTGGCGGCTTCTTGGAATTCTTCGCGGCTGATGACGGCGGAGTGAACCGTGTCGCCGTAATGGAAACGGATTTCCGTCTGCATTTCTTCGCCCAGTTTGCGTTTGGCGGTTTCCAATACCTGCCACAATTCGCTGTTTTGCGCCAGTTTGTCGCTTTCAGACGACGTCAGCGTCGTGCATTTTTTCAGGAAACACTGGCGCAGCACGTTGACGAAATCTTCGCCGCCCAAATGGTTGTCGCCCGCGCTGGCGGATACTTGGACGACGCCGTCGAAATAATCGAGTACGGATACGTCAAACGTCCCGCCGCCCAAGTCGTAAATCAAAAAGCGCGTGTCGTCGGGTTTTTCCTGCAAACCGTAAGCAAGGCCGGCGGCAGTCGGTTCGTTGAGCAAACGCAAGACGTTCAAACCTGCCATCTGTGCCGCGTTTTTCGTTGCCTGACGTTGGATGGCGTTGAAATAGGCGGGAACGGTCAGAACGACATCGCAGACCGGTTCTCCCAAAAAGGCTTCCGCATCTTCTTTCAGGCTTTTTAAAATCAGCGCGGACAATTCTTCGGCGCGGAACGTGCGCTTGCCCAAATGGAAAGTTTTATCCGTTCCCATAAATCGCTTGAACGCCGAGGCGGTCAGCGTCGGGGCGGTGGAGAGGCGTTCGCGTGCGGCGATGCCGGTCAGGATGCTGCCGTCTTCAGCGACGCTGATGACCGACGGTGTCAGAAAATGGCCGTGTTGGTTGGGAATCAGGCGGGTTTCGCCGTTGTGGAACTGGGCAATCAGGCTGTTGGTTGTGCCTAAGTCGATACCGATTTGCAGGGTCATGAATGTCTCGTTTCGGAGGGGTTTGAATGTGTTTCAGACGACCTTTCACATCATCCGCGCTGGGTCGTCTGAAAGAGGGAAGATTGCAAAATCATAACATTTCTTCCATTTATATGGAAAATCCGGCGGCGTTTCAGACTGGCGGATGGCGGGCTGCGTTGCCGTTTGGAGGAAGGGAAAAGGGGTTGGAATGGTTTTTATAGTGGATTAACTTTAAACCAGTACGGCGTTGCCTCGCCTTAGCTCAAAGAGAACGATTCTCTAAGGTGCTGAAGCACCAAGTGAATCGGTTCCGTACTATCTGTACTGTCTGCGGCTTCGTCGCCTTGTCCTGATTTAAAGTTAATCCACTATATTTGCCGACGTTTCTAATCCGACATTGTTCTTGTCAATATAAATAAAAATAATAATTATTCTCTAATTTAGGAAAATATGTTAGGCTGATTTCTTTATTGTGTTAACGACTTAAGACGATGCCTGATATCAGCTCAACCAACCTCATCACTGCCTTCGGCATCGCCCTCGCCGCCGGATTGTTTACCGTATTGGGCAGCGGGTTGGTGATGTTTTCCAAAACGCCCAACCCGCGCGTATTGTCGTTCGGATTGGCGTTTGCGGGCGGGGCGATGGTGTATGTGTCGCTGACGGAGATTTTCAACAAATCCAGCGAAGCCTTCGGGCAGGTTTACGACAAAGACAAAGCCTTCGCCGCCGCGACGCTGGCTTTTCTGGCGGGCATGGGATCGATTGCGCTGATTGACCGCCTTGTGCCGAACCCGCATGAAACGCTCGACCCGCACGACCCCGCCTTTCAGGAAAACAAACGCCGCCACATTGCCCGCGTCGGCATGATGGCGGCGTTTGCGATTACCGCGCACAACTTTCCCGAAGGTTTGGCAACGTTTTTCGCCACGCTGGAAAACCCTGCCGTCGGGATGCCGCTGGCGCTTGCGATTGCGATACACAATATTCCCGAAGGCATTTCCATTGCCGCGCCCGTTTATTTCGCCACCCGCAACCGCAAAAAAACCGTCCTCGCCTGCCTCGCTTCAGGACTGGCCGAACCTTTGGGCGCGGTTTTGGGCTACACCATGCTCAAGCCGTTTTTATCGCCTTTCGTGTTCGGCGCAGTGTTCGGCGTGATTGCGGGCGTGATGGTGTTCCTCGCGTTGGACGAATTGCTGCCCGCCGCCAAGCGTTATTCCGACGGACACGAAACCGTTTACGGGTTGACGTCCGGCATGGCGGTGATTGCGCTGAGTTTGGTGTTGTTTCATTTTTAAATCTGAACTAGACAGGCGCGGCAGAGTCAAAAGCAGTGTCGAGGTCGTCTGAAACTTTAAGCGGGGCGGATTGGCTAAGAAATGCGGATAAATCGAAAAGATAAATAAAGGTAGTAAGTATAATATGCTAAAAATGTATAGGAAATCGCATATTTAAACTGCAAATTAGGCTTTTCGTAACATAAATTTACGAAATTTTATAGGTTTATTATTCAATAAAAATAGAATCTATGTGAAATTAATATCATTATTCTGCTATACTTAAAAACACTTTCTTAATATTGACTATCCGTTTGGAGAAAAAATGTCCGAAAATACACCTCTGCAATCCCTTCCTACTACCAACAAACGCATCATCGCCGCGGCTTTGGCGTTATTTTTAGGTTGCTTCGGAGCGCATAAATTCTATTTGGGCTTAAACAAAGCCGGTATCATCTATTTGGCGATTGGTGTGGTGGGTATGTTTATCCATCCTGCTTGGATAGCTGTTGTCGGTTTATCTCTCTTCGACATCTTTAAATACCTGACATCTACGCCGGAACAATTTGAACAAGTTTATGTTGTCGGCAAGAAAGAATGGTTTTAAGCATTGGCTGATGCCCTTGAATTTTGAGCGGAACGATAGCGCGAAGTTTCAAATATTCATTACATCTTAAAAACCAAAAAAGGTCGTCTGAAAATTTCAGACGACCTTTTGCTATTGCGGGGAATGAAACAGCTAACCTGAAAACGGTATCAGCCGCCCATAAACCAGAATTTCAACGCCCACAATACGGCGACTATCCACACCATAGGCGGTACGTCTTTGACGCGGTTGCATAAAAGTTTAATCACGGCATAGCTGATGAAGCCGAAGGCGATGCCGTCGGCAATCGAATAGGTGAACGGCATGAACACGATGGTCAGGAAAGCGGGAGCGGCTTCGGTCATGTCGTCCCAGTCGATTTCGCGCGCGCTGCGCAGCATTTGTGCACCGACGTAGAGCAGCGCGGGCGCGGTGGCGAAGCCGGGGATGCTCTGCACCAGCGGCGAAAAAATCAGACACGCCAGCATCAATACGCCGACGGTTACGGCGGTCAGCCCCGTGCGGCCGCCTGCGGACACGCCTGCCGCGCTTTCGACATACGGCGTAGTTGAAGACGTACCCAGCGCGGCACCGGCAACGATGGCGGTCGAGTCGGCGAACAGGGCACGCTTCAGGCGGGGCAGTTTGCCGTCTTCCAGCAGACCTGCGCGGTGGGAAACGCCGACCAGCGTGCCGGTGGAGTCAAACAAATCAACCAGGAAAAAGACGAAAATCACGCTGATCATGCTGAGTTTAAAGAGGCCGTTGAAATCCATCTGCATGAAAGTCGGCGCGATGCTCGGAATTTCGCCGACCACGCCTTTAAAATCGCTCAAGCCCAGTAGGGTGGAAATGGCTGTGATTGCCAGAATGGTCAGGATAATCGCCCCTTTGACGCGGAAATGCCCCAAAGCCACCACCATGGCGAAGCCTGCCAGCACCAAAAGCGCGGCAGGTTGGTGGATGTCGCCCAGTTTCACCAAAGTCGCCTCGCTGGCGATGATGATGCCGGAACCTTTGAGCGCAATCAGCGACAGAAACAGCCCGATACCGGCGGCAATCGACATTTTCAAACCCATAGGCAGCGCGTTCACCAGCATTTCACGCACTTTGAAAAAGCTGAATAAAATGAAAATGATACCGGAAACGAATACCGCGCCCAAAGCCACCTGCCAGGGCACGCCCATGCCTTTGACGACGGCGTAGGTGAAATAGGCGTTCAAGCCCATGCCCGGCGCGAGCGCAATCGGATAGTTGCCGACGAAGCCCATCACGAAGCAGCCGATGGCGGAAGCGATGCAGGTAGCGACGAATACCGCGCCCATGTCCATGCCCGTTTCGCCGAGAATCAGCGGATTGACGATGATGATGTAACACATGGCGAGGAAGGTGGTCAGACCTGCCATCAACTCAGTGCGCACATTCGTGCCGTTTGCGCTTAAATTGAATATACGCTCCAGCACATTTTGATTTGAAGTAGTCATGATTTATGCTTTTCAAAAAAAAGGAAAATTTGCGGGCGGTATTATACTGAAAACGCCCTGTCGTCGGGTGAAAAATTGTCAACATTCCACTTGGCGCAACGTGCTGCCATTCCCGCTGTGTCTGTGCGTATAGTGGATTAACTTTAAATGAGAACAGGACAGGGCGTGAGGTCGTCTGAAAATCCGAGCGGCGTTTTCAGACGACCTTTACCTTTTGAATACGGCGGCAAACACGGAAAGGTCGTCTGAAACCGTGTTCCGAATACATTGTCCGCACTGGCGCGCAAGCGTAAAATTTCCGTTTTCCCAAAATGTGCCACACTCATGGAAACCGCCCTGCTCCTCGCCGGCAAAATCACCGAGCTGACCCTGATCGTCCTGATGGGCATGGCGTTGGTGAAATCCAAGCTTCTGAATTCCGAACACAGCCGCACGCTCTCCGTCATCGCGCTCTACCTCATCAGCCCGTCGGTGATGATTCACGCCTTCCAAATCGAGAACACGCCCGACATCATTGACGGGTTGAAACTCTCGGTCGCCTTGGCGGTCGTGTTCCACATCCTGCTGATCGCGCTGGGCAGGCTTTTCAAAACCCTGTTCAAGCTCGATACGCTCGAACACGCCGCCACGGTTTACACCAATTCCGGCAATCTCATCATTCCGCTGGTGATGTCCATTTTCGGACCGCAATGGGTGATTTACACCAGCGGCTTCATCATCGTCCAAATGTTCCTTTTCTGGACGCACTTGCGCCTGCTGCTTTGCGGGCGCGGCAATCTTGCGTGGAAAACCGTACTCACCAACATCAACATCCTATCCATTTTTATCGGCGTGTTCATGTTTGCCTGCCAAATCAAACTGCCGCACATCATCGACAATACGCTCGCCACCGTCGGCGGCATGATAGGTCCGGTCGCCATGCTCGTTGCCGGAATGTTGATTGCCTCGCTGCCGCTTAAAGAAATCGTCCTCTCCAAACGGATTTATCTTGTTGCCTTCCTGCGTCTGATGCTTATCCCGCTGATTCTGCTGGTGTTTGTCAAAATTTCGGGCATCGCGCACCTCGGCGGGCACAGCGACACTGTCGTCCTCATCAGCTTCCTCGCCACCGTCAGCCCCGCCGCGTCCACCGTTACCCAAATGGCGATGGTTTATGGTCAGAACGCCCGTAAAGCCAGCGCGATTTACGGCATCACGACGCTGCTGTGCGTCATTACCATGCCGATGATGATTGCGTTGTATCAAGCGATGGTTTGAAAGGGTTGGGTCAAGAAAAAGGTCGTCTGAAACACTGAACTGCACCCCAAAAGTTGGACATCCCCTCCAACTCACAAGGTGCAGTTTT
>CAUSDA010000050.1:0-20301 GCA_963529965.1 uncultured Neisseria sp. | reverse complement strand
CTCTTTGAGCTAAGGCGAGGCAACGCCGTACCGGTTTAAAGTTAATCCACTATATATTGATATGAACGAAATCGCCTTTCATTTGTTGAGGCATATGCGGCTGTTTTTCATTTTCACGCCACCGATTAACCACGCTTAATACAAAAAGGTCGTCTGAAAACCCGAAATATCGTTTTCAGACGACCTTTTACAATCAAACCATTATGCGAACGGATGATGCAAAACGATGGTTTCTTCGCGGTCAGGGCCGGTGGAGACGATGGCTACCGGTGCGCCGCAGACTTCTTCGATACGTTTCAAATATGCTTTGGCGTTTGCAGGCAATGCGTCGTAGCTTTTCACGCCGAAGGTCGATTCGCTCCAGCCGGGCATGGTTTCGTAAATCGGCTTGCAGATTTCTACCGCGTCCGAACCGCAAGGCAGGATGTCGGTTTTGCTGCCGTCGGGCAATTCGTAGCCGACGCAGATATTGATGGTTTCAATGCCGTCCATCACGTCCAGCTTGGTGATACACATGCCGGAAATGCCGTTGACTTGGATGGAGCGCTTCAACGCGGCGGCATCAAACCAACCGCAGCGGCGTGCGCGGCCGGTTACGGAGCCGAATTCGTGTCCGCGTTCTGCCAAACCTGCGCCTACTTCGTCGAACAATTCAGTCGGAAACGGACCTGAACCGACGCGCGTGGTATAGGCTTTGACGATACCCAAAACATAATCCAGCATTTGCGGACCTACGCCCGCGCCTGCGGAAGCGGCTCCCGCCAAGCAGTTGGACGAGGTAACGAAGGGGTAAGTGCCGTAGTCGATGTCCAACAGCGTACCTTGCGCGCCTTCAAACAGCAGTTTTTCGCCGTTTTTGTTTTTCTCGTTCAACACGCGGGATACGTCGGTAATCATAGGCGTAATGCGCGGCGCGACTTTTTCGATAACCGCCATCACGTCTTCCGCTTTCACCGGCTCGGCATTGTGCAGATGTTGCAGTTGGACATTGTAATAGGCAAGGACGGCATCCAGTTTTTCACGCAGTTTTTCAGGATGCAGCAAATCGACGACGCGGATGGCGCGGCGTGCCACTTTGTCTTCGTAGGCAGGGCCGATGCCGCGGCCGGTCGTGCCGATTTTGCCTTTGCCGCGCGATGCTTCGCGGGCTTGGTCAAGCGCGATGTGGTAAGGCAGGATCAGCGGACAGGTCGGGGCGATTTTTAGACGACCTTCGACGTTTTTCACGCCTGCTGCGTTCAACTCGTCGATTTCGCCCAACAATGCTTCGGGGGAAACGACAACGCCGGAACCGATGAAGCAATCCAAGTTTTCATGCAGGATGCCGCTCGGGATTAGGCGCAAAATGGTTTTCTTGCCGCCGACGACCAGAGTATGACCCGCATTGTGGCCGCCTTGGAAACGCACGACACCGCTGGTTTCTTCCGCCAGCCAGTCAACGATTTTACCTTTGCCTTCATCGCCCCACTGGGCGCCGATTACTACAACATTTTTAGCCATAGCCATATAACCTATTAATATTAAAAAATTATCATGAATCAACTTCAAACCAAGACGGCTTTGCGCCCCGCCCTGATTTGCCTTTAATCCGCTATGAATGGGTATTTAAATTTTCTCAACCTGCCAAACGCCGTCCGACTTTTTCAGACGACCTGCAACCTCTTCCGAAGCGTTGTGTCTGATACCGTAGTCGACAACGACACACTGCCCTTGTTCACGCAGGGCTTCGACTGCTTCGCGAGCCGCTTCGGCATCTTCCGCATCAACCAAGACGACGGGCTGCCGCTCAATGGCGGGCAAACGTCCGATAAAGCTGCGCAAGTCGAAACTGAATCCTGTTGCCGGACGCGCACGGCCGAAATATTCGCCCAATCCGTCATAACGCCCGCCCCGAGCGACCGCATCATGGAAATTGGAACCGTATGCCGCATACAGCAAGCCTGTGTGGTAATTGTCGACACGCAGTTCGGATAAGTCGATATGGACTTTCTGATTCGGAAATGCGTCGCACACTGCCTGCAATTCGTCCAACGCGCTGCCGACTGCCGACAGATCCGGCAATCGTTCGCGCGCAGCGGACAACACTTCCCGTCCGCCATACAGACGCGGCAGCAGCGAAAATGCTTTCGCCCACATACCGTCCAGCTTCCAAGCCTTAACCTGCGCTTCGACCGCCTCGGTATCTTTATCCTGCATCAGGGCAAGCAACGTCGCGGACTGCTCCGCATCCAAATGCGCTGCATCGGACAAAGCGCGGAACACGCCGATATGACCCAGCGACAGCAAAACCTCGCCCATATCGGCAATCTTCATGCTTTTGAGCATCAGGTCAATCAGTTCGATATCCGCTCGGATGTCGGCGAAACCATACATCTCCGCCCCCGCCTGCAAAGGTTCGCGCATATTGAGCAAACCTTCCGGCCGCGCGTGCAACACAGGGCCTGCGTAGCACAATCGGTTAATCCCTTGATTGGCGGACAAAAGATGTGCATCGATACGCGCCACTTGCGGCGTAATGTCGGCGCGGATGCCCAACTGCCGACCGCTCAGCTGATCGACCACCAAAATGGTTTTTAAAGACAAACCCGCGTCAATATGTGTCAGCAGGGAATGGCTGTATTCCATCAGCGGAGGCTGTACCAGCTCGTAACCGTGCACTCGGAACAAAGTCAACAACTGCTCTCGCGCGCTTTCCAACTGTCGGGCGTTGGTCGGCAACACATCGGCAACATGTTCGGGAAGCTGCCAAGATTGCATGGGAATCTACCTTCTATCTGTTTTTGTAAACGCAAAGGGCTGCTTGAATTTAAAACCAGACGGACACACAGCCCGCTTCTCGAAATACGCCGCGCAAACGATGCAGCGTTTCCAACAAATCTGATTTTAAATTCAAACAGCCCCTGAATGACGGCTTTAAACCGCCGAGTTATTAAAAGCAGACTTTACCATACAAAACAGTTTTGTGCAGCCTGTTTTCATACCGGACAGCCCCTGACTTTGGCGCAAATGGGATTTTGTATACGGGAAATAACATGTTTATAGTGGATTAAATTTAAATCAGGACAAGGCGACGGAGCCGCAGACAGTACAGATAGTACGGAACCGATTCACTTGGTACTTCAGCACCTTAGAGAATCGTTCTCTTTGAGCTAAGGCGAAGCAACGCCGTACTGGTTTAAAGTTAATCCACTATAAGAAGCATCTCAAGCAACTGGGGTAGTCTCGTCAAAGGTGTTGCTTGTTATTCCTCAACGCCCATCAATCCTATACTTGATTTAGCTTAAAGGTCGTCTGAAAACCTATTTCAGACGACCTTTAAAGTCTCTCCACCGGCCTCACCGTATTTCTTTGTCTGCCTCTTGCTCCGCTTTGTAACGGCGCAGATAGGCAAGCGCGGCGGCTTTTTCTTCTTCGTTGCCATATTTGACATCGCGTTGGGCGCGGCGCAATTCGGCGCGCTCTTTGGCTTCTTCGATTTGCCGGTTTTTGAATGCTTCGCGGTTGTCGGAAGCAACCAACTTGTCTTGTTGGGATTGGGCTTTCGCCATGGCTTTGGCAATCAAATCCATAGGATTGAAGGCAGGTTTGGACGCAGCTTGGGTTTCGGCTTGAATTTGCGCCTGCTTGGCTTTAACGGCGGCTTCGCGCTCGGCAAGCATGGCTTTGCGTTCCGCCTCGTCGCGCGCTTTGCGTTCGGTGTGCCAATCAAAGCGGCTTTGCGCGTGTTCGGCAGCGGCGAAACGCGCTTCGGAAGAGCGGCTCAGGCTGCGCGCGGCGGGGAGGTATTCCTGTTCGGAAGGTATCATGTCGATACAGTCCACCGGACAAGGCGGGAGGCAGAGTCCGCAGCCTGTGCATTCGTCGCTGATGACTGTGTGCATGAACTTGCTTGCGCCCATAATCGCATCGACAGGACAAGCGCGGATGCAGGCGGTACAGCCGATACAGGCAGCCTCGTCTATCAGGGCGACGGCTTTGGGCTGGATTTTGACGGGCGCGACGCGCGGCTTGCCCAATAAGGCGGCAATATCCACCATCACCACTTCTCCTCCGGGCGCGCACAAATTAACAGGCGCATCCTCGTGCAACAAAGCTTGTGCATAAGGCAGACAGCCTTGATAGCCGCATTCTCGGCACTGGGTTTGCGGCAGCAGGCGGTTGATGGCTTGAAGGTCGGTCGGCATGGCGGATAGAGTCAAAATCGAAAGCGTGTATTTTATCGGGAAACGGAATGTAGGGAAACCAAGACCAAAATAAATAAGGTCGTCTGAAAACCTCAAAATAAAGGTTTTCAGACGACCTCTTCTATTTTCTGACTATCCGTACCGCTTCATTAGAACTTATGAACCATGCCCAAAGAAACGGCTTTTTGCTCAACAGAACCTGTTTGAGTCGGCGTCAGGCGGGTTTTGCTGCCCAGTTTCATATAGCCGGCATGAGCAAGCATCGAAGTGCGTTTGCTGAATTTGTAGGAGGTACCAACTACAACTTGGCCGAATTTATCGACCAGTTTCTCACCGCTGTTCACGCCTTTTGCCGCCCAGCCGTGGGCGTAAGTGAGGCGAGGGGTCAGGTTGCCGAAGGTATAACCCACGGTAACGGCTGCATCGGTAACTTTGACGGCTTCATTTTTACCGGCATCGGCAGTAATGTCAGTGCCTTTGTACGTATTGAAATCATCGGTAAAGTAACCCAGATATTTATTTGCGCTTTCATGGCCTTTGGTATATTGCGCACCTACACCGACAAACAGGTTGTTTTTGTCGTAGTAACTCTCGATTTTAGCGATTTGCGCGGCTTTGGTTTTACCGTTCTTGTCGGTGTATGCGCCTTTGTAATGGCCGTAGGCAAGATTGGTGGTGAAACCGCTGTTTTCATAAGTCAAACCGGCGGTATATTGCTCTTTGCTGGGTTGTTCGTGCTTATATTTGTCGTCCGGATTGCGGTTGTCGCGCGGCGCGTAGGACGCATTGAACTTGAACCCGCCAAATGAAGGACTGTCGTAACGCACGGATGTGGTACGCACACCGGTTCGGGTGTTGATGCCCAAACCCATCGCGTTGGTTTTGTACAACCAAGGGTCGATGGTATCCATCTCGTTGAGCATATTGTTCATATTGCCGACGCGTACCTTACCGAACTTGCCTTCCAAGCCGATGAAGGAATCGCGGTTGCCGAAACGCTGGCTGTTGGATTCGCCTAAAATGGAAGTGCGCTGTTCAATTTGCCAGATGGCTTTGAGGTCGTCTGAAAGTTTTTCATTGCCTTTGAAGCCGATTCGCGAGGTATTGTCATTGATACGGGTTGCGGTCGCGCTTTTTTCCGTACCTTCACTACCCTTGATTTTCACCTGTCCGGAGGTGATGGTGCTTTTGACTTGTCCGTACAGGACAACTTCGGCGGATGCTGCAAAAGGTAGGGCTGCTGCGGTTAAAGTAATCAATATTTTCTTCATGAGTCCTCCTCGAATTTTAAAATTGAGTAAAAATACCAAACTCAATCATAATGATTTATGGATTATTAGACAACTCTTTTTATCTTGAGAAAAATTATTATTTATTTCAAATATAATTTGCATTCCAACAACACGATATCGTAGGAATCTTTAATATTCATCCTTTCTGCAATTCTGTTGGCACAATCCCTATTTTTCCCTTGCCTCAAGATTGAAAATAAGGCAAGTGCAACTTTTTTCAGACGACCTTTTCGGGTCGTCTGAATATTTTTTTGTTTATGAAGAAAACCATAGCGGAAAGCAATGAAAAAACGAAGAAATTTTCCCGTCTAACCTATTGCGCCGACAGGGATTTTGCCGTTTAATGCGAACCTGCTGAATCAAGGGCCCGAGGCATATGCCGGCCGCCCCCACAGTTAACCTTTTGTATGCGGACAGTTTGCGCTTGACTGACTGCCGCCGCTGCAACAATCCCCCCTTCCACAAAAGGACTGTACCCATGAAAAAAACTTCAATGGCGGCGGCACTCATCGGCCTCGTCTTGACTGCATGTAGCGGCGGCCAACAAACCGCCGCAGAATCTTCCGCACCCTCTTCCCATACCGCCTCCGACAAGCTCAATATCTACAACTGGTCGGACTACGTCGACCCCGCCACGCTTGAAGCGTTCGAAAAAAATACGCATATCAACGTCCGCTACGACTACTACGACAGCAACGAAGCCCTCGAAGCCAAGCTCTTGACCGGTAAATCTGGTTACGACCTCGTTGCCCCGTCCATTGCCAACGTCGGACGCCAAATCAAAGCCGGCGCGTATCAAAAAATCGACAAAAGCCAAATCCCGAACTACGCCAACATCGATGCCGACCTGCTTGCCATGATGGCAAAAGTCGATCCCGGCAACCAATACGCCGTCCCTTATTTCTGGGGCATCAACACGCTCGCCATCAACAAAAAACTGGTCCAAAAAGCCTTGGGAACGGAGCAGCTGCCCGAAAACGAATGGGATTTGGTGTTCAATCCCGAATACACCAAAAAGCTGAAATCCTGCGGCATCAGCTATTTTGACAGCGCCATCGAACAAATCCCGCTCGCGCTGCATTATTTGGGCAAAGACCCGAATACCGAAAACCCCGACGACATCAAAGCCGCCGTCAACATGATGAAAAAAGTGCGTCCCGACATCAAACGCTTCACTTCGTCAGGCTATATTGACGATATGGCGGCGGGCAACCTTTGCGTTTCAGTCGGTTACGGCGGCGATTTGAACATCGCCAAAACACGCGCGCAAGAAGCGAAGAACGGCGTCGAAATCGAAGTGTTAGCACCCAAAAGCGGCGTCGGCATCTGGGTGGATTCCCTGATGATTCCGCGCGATGCCCAAAACACCGCCAATGCGCACAAATATATCAACCACACGCTCGATCCCGAAGTCGCGGCACAAAACGGCAATTTCGTTACCTACGCCCCTGCCAGCCGCCCTGCCCGCGCATTGATGGACGCAAAATATACCGGCGATGCGTCTATCTTCCCGACCAAGGAATTGATGGATAAAAGTTTCATCGTATCGCCCAAATCAACAGATGCAAGCCGCCTGAGCGTCCGCCTGTGGCAATCGCTGAAAGCAGGCAAATAGCCGTTTGATGCGTTGGAAATATAAGGTCGTCTGAAAATCAAATTTGGTTTTCAGACGACCTTTTTTACTGCTATAGAACAAATTTAAAGATTATAGTGGATTAACTTTAAACCAGTACGGCGTTGCCTCGCCTTGCCGTACTATCTGTACTGTCTGCGGCTTCGTCGCCTTGTCCTGATTTAAATTTAATCCACTATATTCAATAAACCGCAACTTGAAAAACAAATCAGTGCCGCATTACCTGCGCTATGTACAGATTGCGATTGCCCTATATCGAAAACATATTAATACACCACAAAACCCAAAATTATTTAATTACCCGGTTTTCTATTCCATTAGCAACAAAAATAGAGCCATCCCCATATAATCACAAAGTATTACTTACCGTTAAAACCAGGTTTTAAGATTTGTAAATTTGACATAGGTCAAATTATTGCAAATAATGGATTCATATAATGTTAATGTTTAGAGTATCGAATAATCGGGAACAGCCATGTCCTGCCTAAAAACGAAACACACATCAGGCATCTTGAATACGATGCTGGCGATGTTTGCCGTATTTGTCCTATTGTTTTCGACACTGCCCGCTTACGCCGAGCGTTTGCCTGACTTTTTGTCAAAAGTCCAGCCTTCGGAAATTTTTCCGGGTGCAGACCGTTATGGCAAGCCTGAAGGCAAGCCTATGGTTGCCCGTGTTTATAAGGGCGACGAGCAGTTGGGTTTGGTGTATATCACGACGGACGTGGTCAATACACGCGGCTATTCGAGCAAACCGATTGATACGATGATGGCTTTGGCCAACGACGGAACGATCGCCGGTGCGAAGCTGGTCGATCACCATGAGCCGATTATGCTTATTGGTATCCCGCAATCGCGTGTGGATAAATTCATCAATAAGTATATCGGTTTGAATTTTATTAAAAATCCGCCTACTCCGGGTGTTGCACCCGGGGACATCATCAGCGGCGCGACCGTTACGCTGATGGTGATTAACGACAGTATCCAGCGTTCGTTCAAAGTTATTGCCGGCAAATATGGTTTGGGCACTGACAAAGCCGTTCAGACGACCTCCGCCAATGCTGCGGATACGCAACAGGCTGCCACTCCTGCGGCTCAAACCCGGCCTCGCCGCGCTGTCAACCCTGACAAACAGGACATCCAATCTTGGAATGCGCTGCTGGAACAAAAAGCCATCGGCCATCTGCACATTACTGTTGATGAAATTAACAAGCTGTTTGAAAAAGGCGGCAAAGCAGGTGTTGCCGAACACGCCGAACAAGGCGCAGGCGACGATACCTTTATCGATTTGTACACAGCCGTAGTCAGCCAGCCTTCCATCGGCAAAAGCCTGTTGGGCGAGGAAGGTTGGAAAAACCTGCAAAACCGTCTGCAACCGGGTCAACAAGCTGTCTTGGTTGCCGGTGAAGGCCGTTATTCTTGGAAAGGTTCGGGCTATGTCCGCGGCGGTATTTTCGACCGTATCGAGATGATTCAAGGCGAAAACAGCTTCCGCTTTACCGACGCGCAACACGAACGCTTGGTTGATTTGGCAGCCGAAGGCGCGCCCCACTTTAAAGAAGTATCTTGGTTTACGATTCCCGAAGGTGTGGAATTCGATGCTGCCGAACCTTGGCGTTTGCAGTTGATGGTTCAACGCGTACTGAGCGTAAACGACAAAGCGTTCGTAACCGCCGATTTGGATTACGAACTGCCTCAAGGTTACTATGTCGATGACCCGAAAGCACCGCCCGTCGAAATCAGCGCGCCAGTCGAACCGGCAGCCGCTCCTGCCGCCGAACAAGCCTCAGACACCAAAGGCATAGCCGAAGAAGCCTCTTCAAACGACGGCGCATCCAACCAACTCTGGAAACAGGTGTGGAAAGCGAAACAGGGACAAATCGCCGTAGTCGGCATCGCCTTGACCATCCTGCTTTTGGTCTTCCTGTTCCAAGACTGGATTGTCCGCTATGAGAAATGGTACGACCGCTTCCGCCTGGTATTCCTGACATTTACCCTGTTCTATATCGGTTGGTACGCTCAGGCGCAACTGTCGGTCGTCAATACGCTGACGCTGTTCTCCGCCATCCTGACCGAATTCCGTTGGGACTTCTTCCTGATGGATCCGATTGTGTTCATCCTGTGGCTGTTTACCGCCGCAACCATGCTGCTGTGGAACCGCGGTACATTTTGCGGCTGGCTCTGCCCCTTCGGTTCGCTGCAAGAGTTGACCAACCGTATCGCCAAAAAATTGGGCGTGAAACAGATTACCGTGCCGCACCTGCTGCACACGCGCCTGACTGCGATTAAATACGTCATTTTCTTCGCACTGTTGGCAATTTCCCTGTACGATTTGGGCACGGCAGAAAAATTCGCAGAGGTAGAACCCTTTAAAACGGCGATTATTTTGAAATTCGTCCGCGAATGGTGGTTTGTCGCGTTTGCCGTTACCCTTTTGGTTGCCGGCCTGTTTATCGAACGCTTCTTCTGCCGCTATCTGTGCCCATTGGGCGCGGGCATCGCCCTACCCGGCCGCTTCCGCGTATTCGACTGGCTGCGCCGCTACAAAATGTGCGGCAACCCTTGCCAAATCTGTACGCACGAATGCCCCGTTCAGGCGATTGCACCGGAAGGCGACATCCATCCGAACGAATGTATCCAGTGCCTGCACTGCCAAGTCATGTATCACCATGACACACGTTGCCCGCAAGTTGTGGCAACCAACAAGAAAAAACAAAAACAGGCGGCGGCAAAAGCCGACCCCGAAACCGCATCTGCAAAACAGCAGCCTGGGGAGCAGGTTGTGCAGTTTGTGAAAAAAGAAACCGCCCCTAAAGCCGGCGAATAATCTGAAACCCTAAAGAAATACCGGGTCAACCGTACCCACACTTATAAACATAAATACGTTTTTTCAATCGGCAGGTCGTCTGAAAACGCCGGCTGCCGAATTTTATCCAAGGAGTGTTGTATGTCAGACGAAAAATTAGAACAAAACGGCTTAAGCCGTCGTTCATTCTTAGGTACTGCCGCCGTTTCAGGCGCAGGTATTGCCGGCGCCGGTCTGTTGGGTTTGGCGGGCTGTTCCAAAGAGGGTGGCGATAAAGCTGCCGCTTCAGGTGCTGCGCCTGCCGCCAAAACCGAGTCTCATGCCTCTGCCGAACCGGGCAAACAGACTTCCGAAGTCGGTCCGGGCGAACTCGACCAATACTACGGCTTCCTCTCCGGCGGTCAATCGGGCGAAATGCGCTTGATCGGCGTACCTTCCATGCGCGAACTGATGCGTATCCCCGTGTTCAACATGGACAGCGCGACCGGTTGGGGCCGTACCAACGAGAGCCTGCGTATTTTGAATGAAAAAAATACGCCGGAAACCAACCAGTTCCTGAAAGACAGCGGCCTGCGCTGCTACCCTAACGGCGACTTGCACCACCCTCACTTGTCGTTTACCGACCAAACTTACGACGGTCGCTACGCGTATGCCAACGACAAAGCAAACAACCGCGTTTGCCGCGTCCGCCTGGACTTCATGAAAACCGACAAAATCACCGAAATCCCTAACGTTTCCGGTGTACACGGTCTGCGTCCGCAACGTTATCCGAAAACCGGCTACGTCTTTGCCAACGGCGAACACATCGTACCGGTAAGCGGCGTGGGTACTTGGAACGACGCCAAAACTTGGAATGCCGTTTATACCGCCATTGACGGCGAAACCATGGACATCGCATGGCAAGTATTGGTGGATGGCAACTTGGACAACGGCGATGCCGACTACCAAGGCAAATACTCCTTCTCCACTTGCTACAACTCCGAACGCGCCCTGACCGTACAAGGTGCTTCTTCCAACGAGCAAGACTGGTGCGTCGTCTTCAATCTTGCCGCCATCGAAGAAGGCATCAAAAAAGGCGACTTCAAAGAAGTCAACGGCGTGAAAATGCTGGACGGCCGCGCAGAAGCCAATTCCCCTTACACCCGCTACATCCCCGTGCCGAACTCTCCGCACGGCTGTAACGCTTCCCCTGACGGCAAATACATCATGCTCAACGGCAAACTGTCTCCGACCGTTACCGTATTGGACGTCAGCAAACTGGACGATTTGTTCGCCGGCAAAATCAAAGAGCGCGACGTGGTTGTCGCCGAACCCCAACTGGGTCTCGGTCCTTTACACACCGCGTTTGACGGCCGCGGCAACGCCTACACCACGCTGTTTATCGACAGCCAAATGGTTAAATGGAACATCGACGACGCCATCAAAGCCTACAAAGGCGAAAAAGTGGATCCGATCAAACAAAAACTCGACGTCCACTACCAACCCGGCCACAACCATACGACCATGGGCGAAACCAAGGAAGCCGACGGCAAATGGCTGGTATCTTTGAACAAATTCTCCAAAGACCGCTTCCTCAACGCCGGCCCGCTGAAACCGGAATGCGACCAGTTGATCGACATCTCCGGCGACGAAATGCGCCTGGTACACGACAACCCGACCTTTGCCGAACCGCATGACCTGTGTCTGGTTGCCGCTTCCAAAGTCAACCCGAAAAAAACCTGGGACCGCAAAGACCCATGGTTCTGGCAAGACGCTGTGGAACAAGCGAAAAAAGACGGTGTCGAGCTGGAAAAAGCCGCCAAAGTCATCCGCGAGGGCAACAAAGTCCGCGTATACATGACTGCCGTTGCGCCTGCGTACAGCATCCCGCAATTCGAAGTCAACCAAGGCGACGAAGTGACCGTATATGTGACCAACGTCGAAACCATCGAAGACTTGACCCACGGCTTCACTTTGGAAGGCTACGGCATCGCCATGGAAATCGGTCCGCAAGCTACCCAATCGGTAACCTTCAAAGCCGTCCGTCCGGGCGTACACTGGTACTACTGCCAATGGTTCTGCCACGCCCTGCACATGGAAATGTCCGGTCAAATGATCGTTAAACCCCGATAATCGGGTTTGACGGTTTATCACTGACTTAACGGAAAGGTCGTCTGAAAAAACTTTCAGGTCTTAGCGAAACCCGCTGCCCTCGTTTTCAGACGACCTTTTATAGCAGAACCGTTTGGACGCAACAGACTGTTCCGCTATAAAACAAAAACACGGCCCTCACAGGCAGGCATTACCGTGCCGACGCACACCGCACGAATCAGAGGAACTCCATGCACACACCCCAATTCAAAACATGGCGACGCGCTGTCCTGGCATTTATGTTCGGCGGCATGATTCAGACGACCTTTGCAGCCACCATCGACGTTTCCCCGACCGACAACCTCCCCGAAGTCATCGCGCGCGCGCAGGCAGGCGATACGCTCAAGCTCGCCTCCGGCACTTACAAAACCAAACTGCTTATCGACAAACCCATCACCATCGAAGGTCCTGCCGACCACTCCGCCAAAATCGAAGGCGACCGCACCGGCCGCACCATTGCCGTCATCGCCCCCGACGTTACCCTGCGCAACCTCACCGTCACCCGTTCCGGTATGAGCCTGCCCGCCATGGATGCCGGCATCTACCTCGAAGAAACCGCCCCCCGCGCCTTAATCGAACACAACAACATCCTCGACAACTCCGTCGGCGTGTATATCCACGGTTCTGCCGATTCCATGGTGCGCGAGAACAAAATCGTTGGCGACTCCACCCTGCGCGTCAACGAACGCGGCAACGGCGTAACCGTCTGGAACGCCCCCGGCGCGCAAGTCGTCAGTAACGACATTTCCAAAGGCCGCGACGGCATTTTCTCCAACACTAGCAAAAACAACACCTATAAAAACAACCGCTTCAGCGACCTGCGTTTCGCCGTCCACTACATGTACACCAACGACAGCGAAGTCAGCGGCAACATTTCCGTCGGCAACAACATGGGCTACGTTTTGATGTTTTCCGACCGCCTCAACGTGTACGGCAACATCGCCGTCGGCAGCCGCGACCAAGGCATCATGCTCAACTACGTCAACTATTCCGACATCCACGACAACATCATCAACAAAGCCGGCAAATGCGTTTTCGCCTACAACGCCAACTACAACAAAATCGTCGCCAACCATTTTGAAAACTGCGAAATCGGCATCCACTTCACCGCCGCCATCGAAGGCACCACCCTTTCCGACAACGCCTTCATCAACAACGAAAGCCAAGTCAAATACGTCAGCACACGTTTTCTTGACTGGGGCGAAGGCGGACGCGGCAACTACTGGAGCGACAACAGCGCGTTCGACCTCGACGGCAACGGCTTCGGCGACAGCGCGTACCGCCCCAACGGCATCATCGACCAAATCATCTGGCGCGCGCCCGTTTCCCGCCTCCTGATGAACAGCCCCGCCATCAGCATCGTCAAATGGGCGCAATCGCAGTTCCCCGCCATCCTCCCCGGCGGCGTGATCGACAGCAAACCGCTGATGAAGGCAGGCAGCAACAAAACCACCACCAAATACGAAGCCATGAAAGAACAACTGTTGCAAGAAGCCAAAACCCATCAGTCCGAATGGAGCGATGCCGAAAACGGCTCATTGAACTAAGTGGAACCGGCAAACACGTCCCCAACGTCGTCTGAAAAGTTTTCAGACGACCTTGAAACCCCGCCGCAGCAAGGTTTTGCCCCTCATTGCCGTACCAACGGAAATCCGCCGCAAATACGGTGCAACCCGCGATGCAGGCAACAGTCGAAAACACCGCCCCATAACAAACGTCGTCTGAAACCCTTCTCCTTTTTTCAGACGACCCCATACAAAGAACGCCCTTTTCAGACGACCCCAAACGTCGTCTGAAACCCATCCACACAAGGAAGCACTCATGAGCGCACACCATGTCGAATTGAGAAACGTAACCAAACGCTTCGGCGCACAAAAAGCCGTCAACCAAGTCGATTTAGTCTTGAAGGCAGGCGAAAGTGTCGGGCTGGCCGGACACAACGGCGCAGGCAAGTCCACGCTCATCAAATTGATACTCGGGCTGATTACCCCCACCGAGGGCGAAGTCATGCTGCTGGGCGAACGCACCGGCAGCAAAGCAGGCGCGCAGTTGCGCAGCCAAATCGGCTACCTGCCCGAAACCGTCGCCCTGCACCCTTCCCTCAGCGGCATCGAAACCCTCAATTTCTACGCCAAACTCAAAAAACAGCCGCTCACCAAAAACCACGAACTCCTCGAGCGCGTCGGCATTTCCCAAGCCGCCCGCCGCCGCGTCGGCACCTACTCCAAAGGCATGCGCCAACGCCTCGCCCTCGCCCAAGCGCTGCTGGGCGAACCCAAAGTATTGCTGTTTGACGAACCCACCACAGGCCTCGACCCCGCCTCGCGCCAAATGTTTTACGAAGTCGTGCGCGAACTCAACGGACGCGGCGCCACCGTCCTCCTCAGCACCCACGCCCTTGCCGAACTCGACGGCCACGCCGACCGCATCGTCGTCATGAAAAACGGCGTCAAAGTCGCCGACGGTAGCATGGACGAGCTGCACGTCCAAAGCGGACTTCCCCTCACCGTCAACATCCGCCTCAAATCCCCGCGTCCGTTAAGCGGACGCTGGCAGCCGCTTTCAGACGACCTCAGCTATCGGGCGCAATGTCAGGCTGAAGAACGCATGGCATTACTCAGCGAACTGGGCAACCTGTCCGACCTCACCTACCTCGACATCCACACACCCACACTCGACGACATGTACGCACAATTCTTAAAAAGGGAGGACGTATGAACCCCGTTTGGATTATCACCGGAAAAGAAGTCCGCGACAGCCTGCGCAACCGCTGGGTACTCGCCGCTTCCGTCCTGCTCGCCGCCCTCGCCCTCTCATTGGGCTTCCTCGGCAGCTCGCCGACAGGCTCGGTTAAAGTCGATCCGCTGACCGTAACCGTCGTCAGCCTCTCCAGCCTGTCCATCTTCCTGATTCCGCTCATCGCCATGCTCCTCTCCTACGATTCCCTCATCGGCGAAATCGAACGCGGCACCATGGCGCTGCTGTTGAGCTACCCCGTTTCCCGCAACCAAATCCTTGCCGGAAAATTTATCGGACACCTCATCATCCTTGCCCTCGCCACCACCGCAGGCTACGGAATCGCGGGCATCACGCTCCAACTCGCCAACGGCAGCTTCGACATCGCCGCGTGGAAACCCTTTGCCCTGCTGATTGCCGCCAGCGTGATTTTAGGTGCTGCATTCCTGTCCATGGGCTACCTCATCAGCGCGAAAGTGAAAGAACGCGGCACCGCCGCCGGTATCGCCATCGGCGTTTGGCTGTTTTTCGTCGTCATCTTCGACATGGCGCTTTTGGGCATCCTCGTTGCCGATACCCAGCAAACAATCACCGCCCCCGTCGTCGAAACCGTCCTCCTTTTCAACCCCACCGACATCTACCGCCTGCTCAACCTGACCGGTTACGAAAACACCGCCATGTACGCAGGCATGGCAGGTTTGAGCGAACAAATCAGCCTGACCATGCCCGTATTGCTGACCGCGCAGATATTATGGGTTATTATTCCCCTTATCTTGGCAGCAAGAATTTTTGGAAAGCGACAAATATGAAAAAGATTTTACCTGCGCTCCTCGCCGCCCTGCTCCTGAGTGCCTGTCCCAAAGAGGATGACACCCCGCCGCCTGAGCCTCAGCAAATCAGCGACCGCGCCGTGGGGCACTATTGCAGCATGAACCTGACCGAACACAACGGCCCCAAAGCCCAAATCTACCTCAACGGCAAACCCGACCGCCCCGTCTGGTTCTCCACCATCAAACAGATGTTCGGCTACACCAAGCTGCCCGAAGAGCCTAAAGGCATCCACGTCATCTACGTTACTGACATGGGCAAAGTCAAAGACTGGAGCAAACCCAATGCCGACACCGCATGGATAGACGGCAAGAAAGCCTACTACGTCATCGAAAGCGGCTTCATCGGCGGCATGGGTGCGGAAGACGCCCTCCCCTTCGCCGACAAAGCCCAAGCAGAGAAATTTGCCAAAGAAAAAGGCGGCCGCGTCGTCAGCTTCGACGAAATGCCCGATTCCTACATCTTCAAATAATCCCTTCCCATCAAATCAAAAAGGTCGTCTGAAAACCTTATCCATCAGGTTTTCAGACGACCTTTTTATATAGTGGATTAACTAAATCAGGACAAGGCGACGAAGCTGCAGACAGTACAGATAGTACGGAACCGATTCACTTGGTGCTTCAGCACCTTAGAGAATCGTTCTCTTTGAGCTAAGGCGAGGCAACGCCGTACTGGTTTAAAGTTAATCCACTATATCTGCGGTCTTAATCGGGCGATTCAGTTCAAATCACAAAATCCATCGCCGTACCCTGCAAACTCTGGTCCATGTCCGCCGACGGGGTTTTGACCGAACGTCCCACCGGTTTGGCAGGCACGCCGACGACGGTGATTGACGACGGTACGTCCGCAACGACCACACTGCCTGCTCCAATTTTGGAATTGTCGCCGATGCGGATGTTGCCCAATATCGAAGCGTTCGCGCCGATCATCACACCGTCACCGATTTTCGGATGGCGGTCGCCGCCTTCCTTGCCCGAGCCGCCGAGCGTTACGCCGTGCAGGATGGAAATATTGTTGCCCAACACGGCGGTTTCGCCGGCGACGAAACCGGTGGCGTGGTCGAGCATCAGCCCATGACCGAAACGGGCGGCGGGGTGAATATCGACGCCGAACACTTCCGACATACGGTTTTGCAGGAAATACGCCAGCGTTTTGCGGCCGTTTTGATAGAGCCAGTGGTTGATGCGGTGCGCCTGAATGGCGTGGAAACCTTTGAAATATAAAAGCGGCAGCGAATATTCGTCGCAGGCGGGGTCGCGTTCGTAAATGGCTTTCAAGTCGGCTTCGACGCAGTTGCTGATGCGCGCGTCGCTGCCCAATGCCTGCTGGTAGATTTCAAACAGGGCGCGCACGTCCATAATCGGGCTGCCGAGTTTGCTGGAAAGGTGGTAGGCGAGGACGGAATCGAGCGAGTCGTGGCGCAACACGGTTTGGTGCAAAAAGCTCGCCAGCATCGGTTCGGCAGCGGCGGCGGCGGCGGTTTCTTCGCGGATGGTATGCCAGAGGTTGAAATCGGTTGTGTTCAGGTGGTCTTTTTTCATGTCTGGGGTCGTCTGAAAATAGGATGGTGTCGGCGTATCTTACCTTTTATCAACGATTTGCGATAGCGCATTGCGGAATATGTTTATGATGGTTTCCGTGTGCTTGAAGTTTTTTCAGACGACCTTATATAAAGTAGCATTCGATTCAAACCATTCCAAAGGATGCATGAAATGAGCGAACATCACGAACAATATCAACACGAAACCGAAGAGGCGGCAAACGCAGAAGCCGCCCAAAACCCCAATACCGAACAACCCGAAGCTGCCGAACCGCCGACTTACGAAGAATTGCAGGCGCGTATCGCCGAGTTGGAAGGACAGTTGAAAGACAGCGAACTGCGCGGCTTGGCGAACGAGCAAAACCTGCGCCGCCGCCATCAGCAGGAAATCGCCGATACGCACAAGTTTGCCGGACAAAAATTCGCCGCCGAAATGCTGCCGGTCAAAGACTATCTCGAAATGGCGCTGCTCGACCAAAGCGGCAATTTCGACGCGCTGAAAATGGGCGTGCAAATGACGCTGAACGAATTGCAAAAAGCGTTTGACGCCACGCACATCAAAGAAATCAACCCGCAGCCCGGCGACAAACTCGACCCGCACCAACATCAAGCAATGCAGGCGGTCGTCAGCGAGCAAGAGCCGAACACCATCGTCAGCGTCATGAAAAAAGGCTACACCCTGTCCGACCGCGTATTACGTCCCGCAATGGTTGTCGTGGCGAAACAAGAATCCTGAAGGCACCGCTTGATAAAGTTTATCAAGCATAAAATTTTCAGACGACCCTTCCCTCAAGCCTCAATCCCGCTTTTGGAAAATCATTCCGATGATGCCCAATTGGAAAATGAAGACAAGGCCGTCTGAAAAATAAAATACCGTCCTGTGGATAAATAGTTTAATCCGTTGAATTTTATATTTAAAAAATTTCAACAAAGCCCTTGAAAAAATATCGGGCAACCCTATTTACAGGTCAACGGAACAAAACGTTCCACACGATTATTAACTTAGAAAAATCTTTTTAGGAGCAACATCAATATGGCAAAAGTAATCGGTATCGACTTAGGTACAACCAACTCTTGTGTATCCATCTCTGAAAACGGTCAAACCAAAGTTATTGAAAACGCAGAAGGCGCACGCACTACGCCGTCTGTTGTCGCTTATCTGGACGGCGGCGAAGTCCTCGTCGGCGCACCGGCAAAACGCCAAGCCGTAACCAACGCTAAAAACACCATCTACGCCGTCAAACGTTTAATCGGTCATAAATTTGAAGACAAAGAAGTCCAACGCGACATCGAATCCATGCCTTTCGAAATCATCAAAGCCAACAACGGCGACGCATGGGTGAAAGCGCAAGGCAAAGAGCTGTCTCCGCCGCAAGTTTCCGCAGAAGTCCTGCGTAAAATGAAAGAAGCCGCCGAATCTTATTTGGGCGAAAAAGTAACCGAAGCCGTGATTACCGTTCCGGCCTACTTCAACGACAGCCAACGTCAAGCCACCAAAGACGCAGGCCGCATCGCCGGTTTGGACGTAAAACGCATCATTAACGAGCCGACCGCAGCCGCGTTGGCATTCGGTATGGACAAAGGCGACAACAAAGACCGCAAAGTAGCCGTATATGACTTGGGCGGCGGTACCTTCGATATTTCCATCATCGAAATCGCCAACCTCGACGGCGACAAACAATTCGAAGTATTGGCAACCAACGGCGACACCTTCTTGGGTGGTGAAGACTTCGACCAACGCCTCATCGACTACATCATCGCCGAGTTCAAAAAAGAACAAGGCATTGATTTGAAACAAGACGTGATGGCATTGCAACGCCTGAAAGAAGCTGCCGAAAAAGCCAAAATCGAATTGTCCAGCGGCCAGCAAACCGAAATCAACCTGCCGTACATCACCATGGACGCAACCGGCCCGAAACACTTGGCAATGAAAATTACCCGCGCCAAATTCGAGAGCCTGGTTGAAGACCTGATTGCCCGCTCTATCGAACCTTGCAAAATTGCATTGAAAGATGCCGGCTTGAGCACCAGCGACATCGACGACGTGATTTTGGTCGGCGGTCAGTCCCGTATGCCGAAAGTACAAGAAGCCGTTAAAGACTTCTTCGGCAAAGAACCGCGCAAAGACGTGAACCCTGACGAAGCCGTTGCCGTAGGCGCAGCGATTCAAGGCGAAGTATTGAGCGGCGGCCGCAGCGACGTATTGCTGCTGGACGTAACGCCCCTGTCTTTGGGTATCGAAACCATGGGCGGCGTGATGACCAAGCTGATTCAGAAGAACACCACCATCCCGACCAAAGCGTCGCAAGTGTTCTCTACTGCCGAAGACAACCAAAGCGCAGTAACCATCCATGTACTGCAAGGCGAGCGCGAACGCGCTTCCGCCAACAAATCTTTGGGTCAGTTCAACTTGGGCGACATCGCACCCGCACCGCGCGGCATGCCGCAAATCGAAGTAACCTTCGACATTGACGCCAACGGTATCCTGCACGTTTCCGCCAAAGACAAAGGCACCGGCAAAGCCGCCAACATCACCATCCAAGGTTCTTCAGGCTTGAGCGAAGAAGAAATCGAACGCATGGTGAAAGATGCCGAAGCCAATGCCGAGGAAGATAAAAAACTGACTGAATTGGTCGCTTCCCGCAACCAAGCCGAAGCCCTGATTCACTCCGTGAAAAAATCTTTGGCCGACTACGGCGACAAACTCGACGCAGCCGAGAAAGAAAAAATCGAAGCCGCGCTGAAAGAAGCCGAAGAAGCCGTGAAAGGCGACGACAAAGCCGCCATCGACGCCAAAGCCGAAGCACTGGGCGCAGCCAGCCAAAAACTGGGCGAAATGGTTTACGCACAAGCTCAAGCCGAAGCCCAAGCAGGCGAAAGTGCACAAGCCGAACCGTCTTCCGCCAAGAAAGACGACGACGTGGTAGATGCCGACTTTGAAGAAGTAAAAGACGACAAGAAATAATTGAGGTCGTCTGAAAAAAGCGCGAATCGTAAGGTTCGCGCTTTTTTTGTTTTTTGCTTGATGTGATGTTTTCAGACGACCTCTTGGGATGCGGCATTTCCATTTAAAAGCAAAACGCATCCGACATCCTGCCTTATAGTGGATTAAATTTAAATCAGGACAAGGCGACGAAGCCGCAGACAGTACA
>CAUSDA010000049.1:0-20564 GCA_963529965.1 uncultured Neisseria sp. | reverse complement strand
GTTGGAGGGGATGTCCAACTTTTGGGGTGCAGTTCAGTTTTCAGACGACCTTTCACTTTTTCAACTCAACATCAGAATTTCGCTTGCAGCCTCAACCAAGCGGTACGGCCGGGTTCGTTGACGCGCAAGGTTTGCGTGCCTGCTGAAGGGTCGCCGCCTTTGCTGACGAATTCGGCATAGGTTTTGTTGAACACGTTGTCTATGCCGGCCTGCAAGGTGGCGTATTTGCTGAATTTCCAGCCGGCATTGAGCGAGAGTACGCCGAATCCGGAAGATGCGCCGATGTCCTGACCGACGATATTGCCTTGACCTTTGCTGTAACGGTTTTGTTTGGCCACGACGCGCCATAACGCGCCTGCGCTGAATTTGCCGTTGTCGAATGCGAGGGTGTTGTTCCACTCGAGCGGCGGGGTTTGCGCCAAAGGTTTGCCGTCGGTACGGTTTTTGCCGTGGGTGTAGGCGAGGCTGCTACCGATTTCCCAATTGGGTGCAAACGTCCATTTGACTTCGGCTTCGCCGCCGAAACGAGAGGCTTTAACGTTGCGTACGCCTAAATCCGTGCCTTGGCGTTCGAGTATGATGAAGTTTTTGACATCGCTGCCGAATACGGATACGGAGGCATGGAGGTTAGGACGTTTCCAGATGATGCCCGCATCGATTTGGCGGTTTTGTTCGGGATGGATGATTTTCTTTTTGGCGCGCAGACGTTCCCAGTAGTCGGGCGAGCGTTCGGCGATACCGAATCCGGCGTAGTATTTCAAGCCGTTATCCGTATCACGTTCCCAACGTAAGAAACCGGAATTCAAGTTGAATTTCTGATGTTTCAAAACGGGATCGGTTACGTCTGCGGAATCGTAATGCGCTTTGACACGGTCGTGGCGCAAGCCTGCTACCCAACGTTGTTTGTCGGTTTGCTGCCAAGCGGCTTCGGTGAAAACGCCCCATTGTTTGAAACTTTGATTGGGCATATAGGGCTTGTGGCGGTAACCGTCGCCGCCGCGTTCCATGCGGGCGACGTGTACGTCGTCCATATAATCTACGCCGGTTTGCAGATTGAGTTTGTCCCAATCGAAGGTGGCTTTCAGACGACCTGTGTCGGTGTTGCGTTTGGGGTTGTTGGCGTTTTTAATCTGTTTGCCTGCCGGATTGCGGATGGTGCGCAGGCTGTATGTGTCCATGACGTGGTCGATTTCGCTTTCACCGTAGCGCAATTCGAGTTCGCTGAACCAAGGGGTGAGGTTGCGTTGGGTAAAGCGGACGTTCCATGCGTCGCGGTCGAATTTGCTGCCGTCCATCATGCGGTCGGCGTAGGCGACTTTGGCCCTGCTTCGTTCGTATGTGCCTGCGATGGTGGTGTTTTCGGTCGGGGTGATGCCCAGTTGCAGCATTTGGCTGTCGCGTTTGAAATGGGAGTGGACGCGTTTGCCGTCGCCGTCTTTGTAGTCGCCGGCTTCGTTATGGGAAATATTGCTGCGGACGTAGCCGTATTTGCCGCCGAACTCGGCTTCAAGCGAACCGTCGCGGCGGTCGTTGCTGCCTGCGGTCAGGGAGGCGTTGATGTTGTAGGGTTTTTCGCTGAAATCAGGGTCTTTGCGGATGAATTGTACCGAGCCGCTGACCAAACCCATGCCTTGGGTTACGGTTTGCGGGCCTTTGGTGACGACGACTTTGTCGAAAGAATTCGGGTGGATGTAGGCAGTCGGCGGGTCCATACGCATGCTGCAGCCGCCGTAAATAAACTGGTCGTCTGCGTTAATCGACAGGCGCGAACCGCCCAAACCGCGGAACAATGGATCGCCCGAGCTTCCGCCTTTGCGGATGATGCTCATGTTGGGCACGGATTGTAAAAGGTCCGCACCGTCTCCGGCAGGGAGGGGTTGCAAAGCAGCTTTGGGGTTGAAAGTAACGCTATTGGCTTTTTGTTGTTGTGTGCCGGTGACGGTAACGGGGGAAAGGATAACAGTTTCTTCGGGAACAGGGTCTGTGTCCGCCCAAGCCTGGGAGACGGCTAAGGCAATCGGCAGAAGGAGTAGCTGGTGTTTCATTCTTAGAGCTCCTTTTATTGGTTTAGTTCATTGTGCGTAGTTAATTAATACTTTGGTAGTATAAAGAATGTTAGGCAGTTTGTGAGTAAGAAAACGGTTTTATTTAATTTAAGTCAATATTTTTGAGGCATAATTAAATTATTTGAATAATAGTAATAACCGTGTTGATTAATTGCCTGCTTTTCCATCTGGCAGGAAGAAGGGATAAGGCTGTTACGGGGATAAAGAGGGCTGTGTTCGGGAGTGGGATGCAAATCTTTTTTGGCGTGCTGAGACGGCGTGTCCTTTGGCATTCCGTTTGTAGTCATTACGATATTTCAAACAGCAAAAAGGTCGTCTGAAAATTTTTCAGACGACCTTTGCTTTAACGGGAAACTCCTGACAAACGATACAGACGGTTTATTTAAACCAACCCCTGACGCGCTCCAGCCCACCGAAGTTGATGCAGGCATCGGCGACTGCCTGCGCTTTCGGTTTGGCGCGGTAAGCCACGCCTACGCCGGCTTCTTTGAGCATCGGAATATCGTTCGCCCCGTCGCCCATCGCCAAAACCTGATGCGGCTGCAATCCGAGGCGGTCGCGGTATTCGCGCAATAAATCCGCCTTTGCCTGCGCATCGATGATTCTGCCTTTCAGACGACCCGTCAGCTTGCCGTTTTCAATTTCCAAAACATTGGCGTGTTGGTATTCGAAGCCGAGGCGTTGTTGCAGCCTTTCGGTGAAAAACGTGAATCCGCCCGACACCAGCATGAATTTCACGCCGTGCGCCTTACATTCGTCCAACAAAAATTCCGCACCGGGCGAGAGCCGCAAAACGTTTTCATAAACCTCTGCTAAAACCCGCTCGTCCAATCCCGCCAACAGGGCGACGCGGCTGCGCAAAGACTGCTCGAAATCCAATTCACCGCGCATCGAGCGTTCGGTAATTTCCGCCACGCGGTCTTTCAAGCCGACGCCCGCCGCAATTTCATCGACGCATTCAATGGTAATCAGCGTCGAATCCATATCGCTGACAATCAGCCCGAGTTCGCCGAACGCCCTATCGGGCAAAACGGCGTGGTCGATTTGACGGCTGTCCAGCAACGCCGCGTCTGCCCCGCTTAAAGAAAACCCTTCTTCAACGATAAAACGCATACGCTTTTCATCGGCGTAATCAGGCTCGGGCAGGCGGGAGAGGAGGGCGGAAGGCAGGGCTTCGGCGGAGGGGAATTGTAGGACGAGGGCGTGCGGCATGGCGGTGGCTCAAAAAATGCGGATTATATAGTGAAACAGCGAAAAATGTTACGGCACCCAAGCCGTATTTTCGGAAATGATTTCAAACGCAGACGGCAGTATGTGTAAGGCAATACAGGGAGGAAATGCCGAATTGTCGGCTTGCCTATTGCCAGTCCACTGAAAATTCGCTATAAGGGGATTATATGGAATATATTAACATTTATATACAGACAACCTAAAAAAGGATTCAGAGATGAAAATCGGTATCCCACGCGAGTCATTATCCGGCGAAACCCGCGTCGCCTGTACGCCTGCCACCGTTGCCCTGTTGAGCAAACTGGGCTTTGAAACCGTTGTCGAAAGCGGCGCAGGTTTGGTGGCAAGTTTGGATGATGCGGCTTATCAAGCAGCAGGCGCGACCGTTGCCGACAAAGCAACGGTTTGGGCATGCCCTTTGCTTTACAAAGTCAATGCGCCGTCCGAAGGCGAGCTGCCGCTGCTCAAAGAAGGGCAAACCATCGTCAGCTTCTTGTGGCCGCGCCAAAACGAGGCTTTGGTCGAAGCCTTGCGTGCCAAGAAAGTCAACGCGCTGGCGATGGACATGGTTCCCCGCATTTCCCGCGCGCAGGCTTTGGACGCTTTGTCTTCAATGGCAAACATCAGCGGCTACCGCGCCGTGATTGAAGCCGCCAACGCCTTCGGCCGTTTCTTTACCGGTCAAATCACTGCCGCAGGCAAAGTACCGCCCGCGCAGGTTTTGGTGATTGGTGCAGGTGTGGCGGGTTTGGCAGCAATCGGTACGGCAAACTCGCTCGGCGCAGTGGTGCGCGCATTCGATACCCGCTTGGAAGTGGCGGAACAAATCGAATCGATGGGCGGTAAGTTCCTGAAACTCGACTTCCCGCAAGAATCGGGCGGCAGCGGCGACGGCTACGCCAAAGTGATGAGCGACGAATTTATCGCCGCCGAGATGAAGCTCTTTGCCGAGCAGGCGAAAGAAGTGGACATCATCATCACCACCGCCGCCATCCCGGGCAAACCCGCGCCCAAGCTGATTACCAAAGAAATGGTGGAAAGCATGAAATCCGGCTCCGTCATCGTCGATTTGGCGGCGGCGACGGGCGGCAACTGCGAACTGACCAAACCGGGCGAATTGTTCGTAACCGACAACGGCGTGAAAATCATCGGCTACACCGACATGGCAAACCGCCTTGCCGGACAGTCTTCCCAGCTTTACGCCACCAACTTGGTGAACCTGACCAAGCTGTTAAGCCCGAACAAAGACGGCGAAATCACGCTGGACTTCGAAGACGTGATTATCCGCAACATGACCGTTACCCGCGACGGCGAAATCACCTTCCCGCCTCCGCCGATTCAAGTTTCCGCTCAGCCGCAGCAAACGCCGTCTGAAAAAGCCGCGCCTGCCGCCAAGCCTGAGCCGAAACCCGTTCCCCTGTGGAAAAAACTCGCGCCCGCCGTCATCGCCGCCGTGTTGGTGCTGTGGGTCGGCGCGGTTGCACCCGCAGCATTTTTGAACCACTTTATCGTGTTCGTCCTCGCCTGCGTCATCGGCTACTACGTCGTCTGGAACGTCAGCCACTCGCTGCATACCCCGCTGATGTCCGTAACCAACGCCATCTCCGGCATCATCGTCGTCGGCGCACTGCTGCAAATCAGCCAGGGCAACGGTTTCGTGACCCTGCTTGCGTTCATCGCCATCCTGATTGCCAGCATCAACATCTTCGGCGGCTTCTTCGTAACGCGTCGGATGTTGAACATGTTTAGGAAAGGGTAAACCATGACTTTAGCCTATTGGTGCATCCTGATCGCATCGCTGCTGCCGCTGTTTTGTTCCTTCATCGCCAAAGCGCAGGGCGGTTTTCAGCCGTCGGACAACCGAAATCCGCGCGATTTCCTCGCCCGCACGCAAGGCTTGTCGGCGCGTGCCAATGCCGCGCAGCAAAACGGTTTTGAAGTGTTCGCCCCGTTTGCCGCCGCCGTTTTGGTGGCACACGCCACAGGCAATGCCGCGCAAGCGACCATCAACCTTTTGTCCATATCGTTCATCGCCTTTCGCATTGCTTATATTTTCAGCTATCTGAAAGACAAACCGAGCCTGCGTTCGGCAATGTGGACGGGCGGATTTGTCTGCACCATCGGGCTGTTTGTAGCCGCTGTCTGACAGCGGGGTCGTCTGAAAACGAGCTCAGCGAGTTTCGCTAAAACGAATGCAGCGGGTTTTCAGACGACCTGGAAGCCAGTTTTCGAATATGAGGATTTCGACCATGAAAGCAAAATGCCTGTGCGGCAACGTATCTTTAGAAGTGGAACACGACAAACACGTCCATGCCTGCCATTGCGGGATGTGCCGCATTTGGGGCAGCGGCGCCACGTTTTCGCTGATTGCCGCCAAACCGCCGAAAATCGACGGCGGTGAAAACATCGCCCGCTACCATTCGTCCGAATGGGCGGAACGCGCGTTCTGCAAAAACTGCGGTACCCACCTGTTCTACCATTTCCTGCCGAACGACAGCTATTTCGTCTTTGCCGGACTGTTTGCCGACAACGCCGATTTCAAATTGGAAGAGCAGATTTTCATCGACGCCAAAGCCCCGTATTACGAACTGGCAAACGACACGCCCAAGCTGACCGAAGAAGAATTTTTGGCACAATTCGGCGGCGAATAGGAAACCGGATACAGAGGTCGTCTGAAAACCCTCATTTCAGATTTTCAGACGACGTTGAATCAACCGCCCCGATAGTCGGAGAACCCTATGAACCTGTCCCCCGAACAAACCGCCGCCCAACTGCGCTGCCCGCATGACGAAGCGGGAACAGCGTTCGGGCAGATGATGAACCTGCGCAACCTGACACAGATTCTCGGTTCGTTTGAAGCGGTGCAGCTGCAAAACGGAGACCGCATCCTAGAAACGGGTTGCGGCAACGGCGGGCTGCTCGGCTACATTTTGTCGCAGGCAGAAAACCTGCATTACACAGGTTTGGAAATTTCCCCGTTAATGCACGCACAGGCGCAGGCATTCAATGCCCCGTTTCTCGAAGCAGGGCTGGCGGCTTACCGGCTGTACGACGGCGGCGCGCTGCCTTTTGCCGATGAAAGCTTCGACAAAATCGTTTCCGTCAATACCGTCTATTTTTGGGACGACGCGCCAAGCGTACTTTCGGAACTGAGCCGCGTGCTGAAATCCGGCGGGCGGCTATGCCTGAATTTCTGCGAAAAAGACTTTATGGCGAAACTGCCGTTTGCCGCGCACGGCTTCGCACTCTATGATGCCGCCGACATCCGCTCCCTGTCGGGAAACCTGCCGTTGCGCTGCATTCGGGAACAGCGAAGCCGCGATTGGGCGGTCAGTAAAAGCGGCAATCTGGTGCGGAGGGAGTTTGTCATAGTCGTCTTTGAAAAATACTAAGCATCAGGGTCGTCTGAAAACCCGAAATTCAGTTTTCAGACGACCCGATTAAAAAACACAGTTACTTTCACAAATAATTGGAGAATCACCATGTCTTCAGGACTTGTTACAGCGGCGTACATCGTAGCCGCGATACTGTTCATCTTCTCGCTGGCGGGGCTGTCCAAGCAGGAAACCGCCAAGCAGGGCTGTTATTCCGGCGTAGCGGGGATGGCGGTCGCCTTGTTCGTTACCGTGTTTTCCGAAAACACCAACGGACTGGGCTGGATCATCATCGCCATGCTGATTGGCGCGGCCATCGGCATCTACAAAGCCAAAAAAGTAGAAATGACCGAAATGCCCGAGCTGATTGCGCTCTTGCACAGCTTCGTCGGCTTGGCAGCAGTTTTGGTCGGCTTCAACAGCTATATCGAGCCGGGCGACATCTCATCCGATATGCACACCATCCATCTGGTCGAAGTGTATTTGGGCATCTTCATCGGCGCCGTAACCTTTACCGGCTCGCTGGTCGCGTTCGGCAAGCTCAACGGCAAAATCAGCAGCGCGCCGTTGCAACTGCCCGCCAAACATAAGCTCAACCTCGCCGCATTGGTTTTATCCTTTATCCTGATGCTGGTGTTCGTATCCGTTGACGGCAGCGGCTTCATCCTGATTCTGATGACCCTGATCGCCCTCGCATTCGGCTGGCACTTGGTCGCCTCCATCGGCGGCGCAGATATGCCCGTGGTCGTGTCTATGCTGAACTCCTACTCCGGCTGGGCGGCCGCAGCGGCAGGCTTCATGCTCTCCAACGACCTGCTCATCGTCACCGGCGCGCTGGTCGGCTCCAGCGGCGCGATTCTGTCCTACATCATGTGTAAAGCCATGAACCGCTCCTTCATCTCCGTGATTGCAGGCGGTTTCGGTACCGACGGCTCATCGGCAGCGGCAGACGGCGAAGAAATCGGCGAATACCGCGAAGCCAAACCCGCCGAAGTCGCCGAAATGCTGCGCAACGCCAGCAGCGTCATCATCACCCCGGGCTACGGCATGGCAGTGGCGCAAGCACAATACCCCGTTGCCGAAATCACCGAGCTTTTGCGTAAAAACGGCGCCGAAGTACGCTTCGGTATCCACCCCGTCGCCGGCCGCCTGCCCGGTCATATGAACGTATTGCTCGCCGAAGCCAAAGTCCCCTACGACATCGTGTTGGAAATGGACGAAATCAACGACGACTTCCCCGAAACAGACGTAGTGCTGGTCATCGGCGCGAACGACACCGTCAACCCCGCCGCCCAAACCGATCCGAACAGCCCGATTGCCGGCATGCCCGTGTTGGAAGTGTGGAAGGCAAAAGAAGTCGTCGTCTTCAAACGCTCAATGAACACCGGCTACGCAGGCGTACAAAACCCGCTGTTCTTCAACGAAAACAGCGTGATGTGCTTCGGCGACGCGAAGAAAACCGTTGATGAAATTTTGGCGGAATTGAAGAAATAACATTTAGAAACCAAGACAAAAGGTCGTCTGAAAACCTGATTTTGAGGTTTTCAGACGACCTTTTCTTATGAACACACTACGTCAAACACACCGCCGCCGTCATTCCCGCGCAGGCGGGAATCCATCGGAAATCCTAAGAAACAGATGTCTGAAAAACAGTTGCCGAGATTTAAAGGTAGATTCACGTCGTAGCCTGTCCTCGCGTAGGCGGGGGCGGGAATGACGGTAGTCAGGCAGAAATTTATACCGCGCCACGCAGCCTGCCCCCTCTCCCGTCTGGCGGGAGAGGGCTGGGGAGAGGGTGGCTCTACGGGCCGCACCAGTTTGATTTTGCCTAAAGCCGCAAAGCCACCCCCATCCTAACCTTCCCCCGCCAGACGGGGGAAGGGACAAGTTGCCGTTGCAGCCACGAGTAGCATAGGCTTTGCCCGCGAAACTTGCCGTATGTTAATTCGAAGGATAGCTGTATTTTTATTCATTCGTGGGCAAAGCCCACGCTACTTGAGTTTTTCTAAAGCCCGAATCTCAAGGTTTTCAGACGCCCCTGTTTGTACCTGCGACCTGCTCCCTCTCCCGTCCGGCGGGAGAGGGCTGGGGAGAGGGTGGCTCTGTGGGCTACACGAATTTGATTTTACCTAAAGCCACAAAGCCCCCCCATCCTAACCTTCCCCCGACGGACGGGGGAAGGAATAAGGTTGCTGATACGGTAAAAGGTTGTCTGAAACTGAAAACTTAGTTTCAGACGACCTTTTCTTATAAACAAATCACGCCAAACACCCCGCCGCCGTCATTCCCGCCCCCGCCTACGCGAGGACAGGCTACGGCGGGAATCCATCGGAAATCCTAAGAAACAGATGTTTGAAAAACAGTTGCCGGGATTCAAAAGTAGATTCCCGCCTGCGCGGGAATGACGGTAGTCGGACAGAAATTTATGCCGAGACGTGCAGCCTGCCCCCTCTCCCGTCCGGCGGGAGAGAGTTGGGGAGAGGGTGGCTCTATGGGCTGTACGAATTTGATTTTGCCTAAAGCCGCGAAGCCACCCCCATCCTAACCTTCCCCCGCCAGACGGGAAGGGACAAGTTGCCGTTGCAGCCACGAGTAGCGTGGGCTTTACCCACGAGACTTGGCGTATGTTAATTTGAAGGATAGCTGTGTTTTTATTCATTTCGTGGGCAAAGCCCACGCTACTTGAGTTACCCCAAGCTTGCGTTGATTGAATAAACGAGGTCGTCTGAAAACCTGATTTGATTTTAAGGTTTTCAGACGACCTCTTATTATAAACAAATCACGCCAAACTCCCCGCCGCCGTCATTCCCGCGCAGGCGGGAATCCATCAGAAATCCTAAGAAACTGATGTTTGAAAAACAGTTGCCGAGAGTTAAAAGTAGATTCCTGCCTGCGCGGGAATGACGGTAGTCGGACAGAAATTTATACCGTGACATGCAGCCTGCTCCCTCTCCCGTCCGGCGGGAGAGGGCTGGGGAGAGGGTGGCTCTATGGGTTGTACGAATTTGATTTTACCTAAAACCGCAAAGCCACCCCCATCCTAACCTTCCCCCGCCGGACAGGGGAAGGAACAAGGTTGTTGATGTAATAAAAGGTCGTCTGAAACCAAAATCCCATTTTCAGACGACCTCTCTTCATCCTTCCGCAAAATCTCTAACCCTCAAACGGTGCAATCTCAAACAGGCTGTTTACCGCAAGCCGTTTGCGTCCAGCCATTTCTCCAAGTCTTCGGCGCTGATTTTGCCGCCGTTTTCTTCCAAATCGAGTTTGTTGACTTGTTTGCCTTTGCTGTATTTCGCTAGGACGGGCGTGCCGCCGAGTTTGTATTGTTGGCGGAACGCGGTCCATGCTTCTTTGTCTTGGTGCAGGCGGTGGACGTTGACGAAGTAGATTTTGCCGTTCAGGTTGCGGCTGGCGATGTAGCGTTTGAACATGGGTTCGAAGGCGTTGCAGTCGCCGCAGCTCGGGCGGCCGATGTAGGCGTAAACGGTGTCTCCGTTGGTGACGCGTTTTTTGAAGCTTTCGACGGTCAGGCTGTCGAGGTGGAAGTAGATGTCGGAATAGGTGTCTTCCAGACGCTTGGTGTTTTCGGCGGAAAGGCGCACGGCGGTTTGCGCTTCGGACAGGCTGTTTTTCAGGGCTTCGGTTTCACGGTCGGCGGCGCAGGAACACAAGAACAGCGCGGCGGTCAGGACGGGCAGGATTTTCATGATTCGGCTCCTTGGTTGCGATAGGGAAAGTATACGCTTTTCGCGGCGGCGGAGTCGTCTGAAACGCTGGAAACGGCTTTTTTCAGACGACCTTTTGATGTATGGCAATGGGCGGGCGAAGTAGCGTTGTGTAGCGTGGGCTTTGCCCGCGGTGGTTTGGGGGAGGGCGTCGGCTTGCTGCGGGTTGAAGCCATCCCCTGCAAAACGGTAGAATGACGGCAGTTTGACAGACGGTTTGCGCCGAACACTTGGACGCGCCGTTTCTATACCGATATAAACCATCCAATCAAGGGAAACCTTCATGACGACATTCCCCATCGCGCGCGCGGGCGATAAGACACTCGAAATCCAAGGCAAAATGGCGAACCGCCACGGCTTGATCGCCGGTGCGACCGGTACGGGTAAAACCGTGACCCTGCGCCGTATGGCGGAAGCCTTCAGCAGCGAGGGCGTTCCCGTATTTTTGGTTGACGTCAAAGGCGATTTGTCGGGCATCGCGCAAGCGGGTGCCGCCAGCGGCAAGGTGGGCGAACGCATTGCCGAGTTTGATTTGGGCGAGCAATGGCTGCAAAGTTTCCCCGTGCGCTTTTGGGATGTTTATGGCGAAACCGGTATTCCGGTGCGCGTGACCGTTTCGGAAATGGGCCCGCTGCTGCTGGCGCGTTTGATGAATTTGAACGATACGCAGGAAGGTCTGCTGAACCTCGTGTTCAAAGTCGCCGACGACAAAGGCTGGCACATTCTGGATTTGAAAGACCTGCGCAGTATGCTGAAACACGTTTCCGACCACGCTTCGGAATACCGCACGCAATACGGCAACGTCTCCGCCGCCAGTATCGGCGCGATTCAGCGGCAGCTTTTGACGCTGGAGAACGAAGGCGCGGAAAAATTCTTCGGCGAGCCGTCGCTCAACTTGCAAGATTGGATGCAGACCGACAACGGCAAAGGCGTCATCAATATCCTCAATTCGGAAAAACTGATGCGCTCGCCGCGTATGTACAGCGCGTTTTTGCTGTGGATGTTGGCGGAGTTGTTTGAAACCTTGCCCGAAGTCGGCGATTTGGACAAACCGAAATTCGTGATGTTCTTTGACGAAGCGCATTTGATGTTCGACAACGCCGCCAATGCGCTGGTGGAGCAGGTCGAACAAGTCGTGCGCCTGATCCGTTCCAAAGGCGTGGGCGTGTATTTCGTGACCCAAAACCCGCTCGATTTGCCCGACACCATCCTCGGACAGCTCGGCAACCGCGTACAACATGCCCTGCGCGCCTTCACGCCGCGCGACCAGAAAGCGGTTAAAGCCGCTGCCGAAACCTTCCGCAGCAATCCGAATATCAAAGTTGCCGAAGCGATTGCCGAACTGGGTGTCGGCGAAGCACTCGTTTCTTTCCTCGATGAAAAAGGTATGCCCGAGCCGGTAGAACGCGCGCTCGTGCTGCCGCCGCAATCTTCCTTGACTCCGCTTGCCGCAGAGGAACGCAACCGCTTGTTCCAAAACGATGATTTGTATCCGACCTATAAAGACATGGTGGACAACTATTCCGCCTTTGAAGCCTTAGCCGAAGCCGACAGTCAGGCTGCGGCGGAGAAAGAGGCGGCAGCGGCGGCAAAAGAGCAGGAAAAAGCGCAAAAAGCCGCTGAAAAAGAAGCCGCCAATGCCGACCCAGGCATACTCGGCGGACTGCTCGGCGGCTTGAGCGGCGGACGTAAAAAGTCAGGACAGGGCTTGGGCTACAATGTCGCCGACGCCATCGGCAGCCAAATCAACCGCCAAGTGACCAACGCCATTTCCCGCAGCGTGATGGGCATTATTAAAAATATGTTTAAAAAATAAGGCGTGAAAAGAAGGCAAAGGTCGTCTGAAAGCATGAAAATCGGTTTTCAGACGACCTTTTATGCTGGAGGAGGCGGGAGGTTGATTGACGATATGGGAATAAGAAACTGAGATGACTGTGCAAAAAAGCGTCCGCATTTTGGGGATAGACCCCGGCAGTCGGGTGACCGGTTTCGGTATCATCGACGTATGCGGCAGGGAACATTTTTATGTGGCTTCAGGCTGTATCAAAACGCCGCCGAATGCGCCGTTGGCGGAGCGTATCGCCGTGATTGCGCGGCATATCAAGGAGATTGTGCAGCAATACCGCCCGCATCAGGCGGCGGTGGAGCAGGTGTTTGTCAATGTGAATCCGGCGGCTACGCTGATGCTGGGACAGGCACGCGGGGCGGCATTGGCGGTGTTGGTGATGGAAGATTTGCCTGTGTTTGAATATACGGCTTTGCAGGTCAAGCAGGCGGTGGTCGGGAAGGGCAAGGCGGCGAAAGAGCAGGTGCAGCATATGGTGGTGCAGATGCTGTCGCTGTCGGGTACGCCGCAATCGGACGCCGCCGACGGACTTGCCATCGCGCTCACTCACGCTTTGCGCAATCACGGCTTGGCGGCGCAGTTGGGCAAGGGGCAGATGCAGGTGAAGCGGGGGCGTTTCCAATAAGACTCGACGCGGCATTGCTTCGGTATAGTGGATTAACTTTAAATCATGACAAGACGAGGCAACGCCGTACTGGTTTAAAGTTAATCCACTATAAAAAAAGGTCGTCTGAAAGCCCCTTAATCTTTCAGACGACCTTTGGTTTTCCCGATCTGTATTGTTTTTGCTCGGTGTTTATTGCAGGGTGAAGCCTGCTTTGAATTCCAGCTTCGGCACGCCGACGATAAAGCGTTCGCCGATGCTGTCTTCAAACTCGTATGCGCCTTCGATGCTGCCCCAAGGGGTGCAGAGTTGGGAGCCGCTGTTGTACTCATAAGCCTCGCCCGGATAGAGAACCGGCTGTTCTTCAATCAGACCGGAATGGCCTACCGGCTCGGTTGCTCCGTGTCCGTCGGTGATTTCCCAGAAACGCTGGCGCAGCGTGATGACATCGTTGCTGCGGTTGCAGATGGTAATCACATAGTTGAAGGCATAGCGGTCGCGATAAACATCGCTTTGACCCGCAACGTAGCGTGGTTGAACATTGATTTCGATTTCGTTCATTTTTGTTGTCCCGTAATAGTGTTTTTTGTTTGCACCGATTTTTCGATGCGTTTGAAGTCTTATGGCTTCAAATAAGTGTGTTGAAAAAATCAGATAATCCAGGCGGCAATGCCTAAAACTATCAAGGTCATGATGGCGGCGATGATGTCGTCCAACATGATGCCGAATCCGCCGTGCACATGCCGGTCAAACCATTTGATCGGCCAAGGTTTGATGGAATCAAACAGGCGGAACAGAATAAATGCCGCCAGCCACCAATTCCATTTAAACGGTGCAAAAGCCAGAATCAGAAGCATCGCTACCATTTCGTCCCAAACGATACCGCCGTAGTCTTGGATGCCGAGTGCTTTTTCGGTGTGGTTGCAAATGCGGATGCCCCACATAAACAGGGCGACACACAAAAAAGCCAGAATCCAGCCGTCGATACCGATTAAAACCAAGAGAAATGCTATCGGCAGAGCCGCCATCGTTCCGAATGTGCCGGGTGCGACGGGCGCGAGGCCGCTGCCGAATCCGAATGCCAACAGGCATAACGGGCGCTGCTTCAACCAGTCGAAAGTAGGTTTAAATTCAGCCAAAGTGATCAAATCCTAATGAAGTCAGTTTTAATTCGCCGCCATTGGAATCTATTATTTTCAGACGACCTGTATTATTTATTTTCCCGATGGGCGTTACTGCTACGCCGCATTGTCCGGCTATTGTCTGAATCTCGCTGCGCCGGCATTCGGGGGCGGTGAAAACCAGTTCGTAATCATCGCCGCCTGCCAGTGCGCAGGAGAGCCAGCTTTCGTGCGGTAAGACGTTTTTCAATTCTTCTAAAACCGGCAGCGCATTTGCCGAAATTTCCGCTCCGACCGATGACGCGGTCAAAATGTGACCGAGGTCTTGTGCCAGCCCGTCCGAAATATCTTGAGCGGCATGGGCAATGGGCAGAAGCGCCTGTCCCAATCCCACTCTAGGCTCCGGACGGAGCAGCCTGTCATGGCAGCGGTCGAACAAATCGGGCGGTAGTGTGTGTGTGTTCAGGCGGCAGTTTAAAGCTGCTGCTGCTGATCCGATTTGTCCCGATACCCAAATATCGTCGCCGTCTTTCGCGGCATCGCGCCGTAGGGCTTGTCCTTGCGGAAGCTCGCCGATAATGGTGACGTTGAAGACCAAATCGCCTTTGGTCGTGTCGCCGCCGATCAAGGTAATGCCGAAGCGCTGTGCCAAACTGAAAAAGCTGTCACAAAAACGTTTCAGCCAATTTTCGTCCAATTCAGGCAATCCGGCACTCAATAACACCCATTTCGGGGTTGCGCCCATCGCGGCCATATCGGATATATTGACAGCCAGCATTTTCCATGCCAAATCTTCCGGAGCGGTGTCAGAAAAAAAATGTCTGTCTTTTAACAGCATGTCCGCGCTAAAACATAAATCAAATCCGTGACTTGGGCGGATAATCGCAGCGTCGTCGCCAATGCCCAAAATCAAACCGCTGCTTTTCTGTTTTTGCAAATATTGTCTGATAAAGTCAAATTCCGTCATATATTGCACACAAAGTGATAAAGAGTGTTATCAATCGATTCAGAATTTTTAATAGACGAATAATGTATATTTATACAATATATGTGTTAGTTAATGTAATAAATTGCATTAAACGGTAATATAATCGAGTCGATTGCAAAAGTAAATAAGATTTTTAATCCAAATGATAACAGTCAAAAAAGCGTACTTCTATCAAAAATTATTTCCAAGGGGATAAAAAGTGCCTTAAAAAAGCGTATCAAGCCGCGCAAGAGGAACGGTAATATAGGAAAGTCTGCAAGTTGATATCAGGATATCGAGGTCGTCTGAAAAGCCGTTTTAGGTTTTTCAGACGACCTTTTGTCAAAATAAGAACAAAACGGCTTTTAGGCAGGCGTATCTTTCAACTCCGCGCCCACATCTTTCAAACGCTGCAATACTTCATCCCATGCTTTGTCCAAATCGCGGCATGCACCGCCTTCCGCCTTGATGCCGAACTCGATATGCGGTTTGACCGCCGTTCCGTCCGCATTCTGCCAGCCGACGCTGGGTAGGCTGTAAGAGCGCACGCCCGGGTAGGTGTGTTCGACGTATTCCATAATCGGGACAACGCGCGATTCGGGTTGTCCGAACACATACACGCTGCGGCTGCCGCGTTCGGTTTGGTTGAAACGGTCGGCGTAATAAGTATCCAAAACCCATTCCGCCATCGGGTGCGCCATCACGGGGAAGCCGGGGAAGAAATAATGTTCGCGGATGGAAAATCCGGCGATGTTGTTGAACGGGTTGGGCACAAGTTTCGCGCCTGCGGGAAAATCCGCCATTTTCAGGCGTTGGGCGTGTTCTGGGGCGTCAAGCGGTTCGCCGCGTTTAAGGGTAACGGCTTCGATGAACTTGGCGGCTTCGGGATGGCGGACGACGGGCAAATCCAACGCGGCGGCGGCCGCTTGACGGGTGTGGTCGTCGGGCGTGGAACCGATGCCGCCGGTAACGAAAGTCGGCAGGCCGTCTGAAAAGCTGCGGCGCAGTTGTTTGACCAGCAAATCAGGTTCGTCGGGCAGATATTGCACCTGATTGAGCTTCAGTCCGCGCGATTCCAGCAGGGATTTGAAAAAGGCGAAATGCTTGTCTTGGCGGCTGCCGTGCAGGATTTCGTCGCCGATGATGATGAGGTTGAACAAATGCTGTTGGTCTTTCATAATCTTTCTTCTCGAAGGTCGTCTGAAAATGTCTGGACGCGCCTAAAGGGTTAAACAAAAGGAAAACCATGCACGAATATCGTTTGAAACAACCGAAAAACTGGCTTGACCGTTTGGAAAGTGTCTTCTTTTCCGTCTTCGGCTTGGGTTTGATACTGATGGAACGGCGCATTGCACTGGGCTTAACGCTCTTTGCCTTTGCCGCATGGTCGCTGTGGCGTGACTTTTATAAACGCAGCCGCGAAATCGTATTTTCAGAAGAAGGGATTTGCAAAATCAGCCGCGAAGGCATGCAAACACTGCCTTTAGAGGATTTTTGCGGCGTGGCGGTATTTACTGATACGAAACGAAGCAGAATCATTAATATCTACCGGATTGCACTCGTCCCCAAGCAGCCGTACGATACGCCGCTGACGGTATATACCGCAGTACAGTCGTTTACCCGTCTGCCGGCTTTACCCCCGGAGTCTGTAAATTACATCCGCCATCAGATTGCCGAATGCACAGGCTTGCAGGATTTCGGCGATATCGGCTCGGCGACCTTGTCGGAGCTGTATGCAAAATGCTGTTTTTTAAATCAAGATTGACATAGGTCGTCTGAAAACCGAAATCCGTTTTCAGACGACCTATTTGGTTTACTCGGCTGGATTGTCGGCAATATTTATTAGATAATAAACCTAATTTTACGAAAAGGGGCGGTTGCGCCCATTTATTTTTAGTCCAAAGGATTTCCCCATGAGCCAGAACAATACTATCCTGCAACACCTCCCCATCGGTCAAAAAGTCGGCATCGCCTTCTCCGGCGGCCTCGATACCTCCGCCGCGCTGTTGTGGATGAAACTCAAAGGCGCGCTGCCTTACGCCTACACTGCCAACCTCGGTCAGCCCGACGAAGACGACTACAACGCCATTCCCAAAAAAGCGATGGAATACGGCGCAGAAAACGCCCGCCTAATCGACTGCCGTGCGCAGTTGGCACACGAAGGCATCGCCGCCATCCAATGCGGCGCGTTCCACGTTTCCACCGGCGGCATCGCCTACTTTAACACCACGCCTCTGGGCCGCGCCGTTACCGGCACCATGCTCGTTTCCGCCATGAAGGAAGACGACGTCAACATCTGGGGCGACGGCAGCACCTACAAAGGCAACGACATTGAGCGTTTCTACCGCTACGGCCTCTTGACCAACCCAGCGCTGAAAATCTACAAACCCTGGCTCGACCAACAATTTATCGACGAACTCGGCGGCCGTCACGAAATGAGCGAATTTCTGATTGCCAACGGTTTCAACTACAAAATGTCGGTTGAAAAAGCCTATTCCACCGATTCCAATATGCTCGGCGCGACGCACGAAGCCAAAGATTTGGAATTTCTCAACAGCGGCATCAAAATCGTCAAACCCATCATGGGCGTTGCCTTCTGGGACGAAAACGTCGAAGTCAAACCCGAAGAAGTCAGCGTGCGCTTTGAAGAAGGCGTGCCCGTTGCATTGAACGGCAAAGAATACGCCGACCCCGTCGAACTCTTCCTCGAAGCCAACCGCATCGGCGGACGCCACGGCTTGGGCATGAGCGACCAAATCGAAAACCGCATCATCGAAGCCAAATCGCGCGGCATCTACGAAGCCCCGGGCATGGCGTTGTTCCACATCGCCTACGAACGCTTGGTAACCGGCATCCACAACGAAGACACCATCGAACAATACCGCATCAACGGCCTGCGCCTCGGCCGTTTGCTCTACCAAGGTCGCTGGTTCGACAGCCAAGCCCTGATGTTGCGCGAAACCGCCCAACGCTGGGTCGCCAAAGCCATCACCGGCGAAGTCACCCTCGAATTGCGCCGCGGCAACGACTACTCGATTCTGAACACCGAATCGCCCAACCTGACCTACCAACCGGAACGCCTGAGCATGGAAAAAGTCGAAGACGCCGCGTTCACCCCGCTTGACCGCATCGGCCAGCTCACCATGCGCAACCTCGACATCACCGACACCCGCGCCAAACTGGGTATCTACTCGCAAAGCGGTTTGTTGTCTCTGGGCGAAGGTTCGGTATTGCCGCAGTTGGGTAATAAGAAATAAGGTTTGCAGTTTTGCATCATTGGCAACTTAAGGGGTCGTCTGAAAAGATGATCCCTTGTAAAAGGAATCCCATGAAAGAATACAAAGTCGTCATTTATCAAGAAAACCTGCTGTCCAGCCTGTTTTTCGGCGCAGCCAAAGTCAATCCCGTCAAATTCAGCGCGTTCCTCAACAGCCAAACTCCCGAAGGTTGGCGTGTCGTAACCATGGAAAAAGATCAACGCCGTATGCTCTTATTTTTCAGACGTGAAGCCTACGTCGTCATTTTGGAGCGGGAACGTGTTTAAACTCGGCGTTTATGCCTGTCTCGGGCTGTTTGTCGGCTGGGTGTTGCTGCTGATTCTGCAACTTTGGTTTTCTTTTATCGAGGCAGAATTATTCTTCAAAATTACCCTGACCATGGCGGGGTTGTTTGTCATCATCCTCGCTGCCTTGCTGGTGTGCAGTCAGTATTTTTCCGAAAAGAAAATGAAAGACGACGGGTTTATCAACTGATGCGGCTCCGGATAAAACCTGCATCCAAACCATAATAGGTCGTCTGAAAAACCGTTTTCAGACGACCCCACTATTTCCTCAAATCATTTGAAATCATGAAATTCTTCACACACTTTTATCTTGAAAACCATATGTATTTCAACGACTACTTGAAATACGTCCTCATTTTCGCCGCGCTCGTCGTCCTGCTGCTCGCCGTATCGCAATACCTGCGCCACCGCATGGACACCAAATACCGCGACCTGAGCATTATTGCCCTGCTGCTGCTCATCCTCATCAGCGGCATCCAATACCTCTCATACAGCGAACGCCAAAACTTCGCCGCGGACAACTCGCGCATGGTCGGTTTTCTCAATACCCTGATTGAAAACCAAAAAGTGGAAAAGCGCGACATCAGCGTCAACAGCACGCACCTATACAACGGCATGATCGTCGGCATCAAAAACCAATACTACGAAGTCCATTTCAATCAAGACTTCTCCGCCTACACCCTGACCCCCATCAATCTGGTCAACAACAACATCGAACTTATCGACAAAGAATAACAGGACACACTCATGGAAGCATACTCCCTCCTTGCCCTCAAACTCCTTATGGGAATTTTAGGTTTGGTTTTGCAAATCAACCTTTTAGGTAAAGGCAACCTCGCCCCCACCTCCGCCATGGATCAAGTGCAAAACTATGTTCTCGGCGGCATCATCGGCGGCGTGATTTACAGCGACAGCGTCGGGCTTTTACAGTTTTTCCTCGTGCTGATTTTGTGGACGCTGTTGGTCTTGAGTCTGAAATTCATCAAAAACCACAACCACTGGGTCAAATCCGTGATTGACGGCAAATCCGTCTGGGTCATCGTCAACGGCGAAATCCAAACCGAAGAATGTATGAAAAATGGCATCAGCGCACACGACCTGATGTTTAAGCTCCGTGCTGCCGGCATCTACGAAATCGCCGCCGTCAAACGCGCCGTCATGGAACAAAACGGTCAGCTCACCGTCATCCAATACGGCGACGAAAGCCTGCGCTACCCCCTGATTACCGATGGGCAAATCGACCACGACATCTTAGAAATCATCAAACGCGACGACGAGTGGCTGCAACAGGAACTTGAGCGCCTCCATCTTGATGCCTCGAAAGTCTATATCGGCGAATACATCGACGGGAAATTGGTGGCACACCCTTATCCTTCTTAATTTATAGTGGATTAAATTTAAATCAGGACAAGGCGACGAAGCCGCAGACAGTACAGATAGTACGGCAAGGCGAGGCAACGCCGTACTGGTTTAAAGTTAATCCACTATAAAAAAACAAAGGTCGTCTGAAACCTAGACTGGATTTCAGACGACCTTTTTGCATCAAACCCAAATGACGCAGGTTTTGCTGTTTTTGTTAATCGCGATATTCAAACGACGTCCCCAAAAACTGCTCTAAGGCAGAAACATGGGAATGATGCGGGTCTTTGACGGCAGTCAGCAGTAAAACGCTGCCGTGTTGCCGTTCCAACTCCAAGAGCTGCCTAATGGCGGTTTGCTCGGTATCGCCGTGCAGCTCCTCATGGTAACGGCTGACGAAACCGTCAAAATGTTCAGCCGGATTTTCATGATACCAGCGGCGCAGGTTTGCGCTGGGGGTGATGTCTTTGAGCCAGAGCACCGTAGCAAAGACCTCTTTGCGGATGCCCCGCGGATAGAGGCGGTCGATAAAGACTGCGGTTTGTTCGGGGTCGGGCCGGTATGCGTAAATGCGCTGTACGGTAAACATGTTTGCTTGTCTCCAATGGATTCAGGTCGTCTGAATGTTCAGACGACCTGATGTTTTATAGTGGATTAAATTTAAATCAGGACAAGACGACGAAGCCGCAGACAGTACAGATAGTACG
>CAUSDA010000048.1:0-21428 GCA_963529965.1 uncultured Neisseria sp. | reverse complement strand
AAAAACTGCACCTTGTGAGTTGGAGGGGATGTCCAACTTTTGGGGTGCAGTTCAACCGAGATTTCGGGTTTCAGACGACCTTTTTCCTTCTACTGAACTGTTTGTTTTTTAAACCGCTTCAGCTTCTTCCGCGAGGAAACCGCGCAGTTTTTGCATGGCTTTGGCTTCGATTTGACGGATGCGCTCGGCAGATACGCCGTATTCGGCTGCCAGCTCGTGCAGGGTCAATCCGCCATCGTCTTGCAGCCAGCGGCTTTCTACGATGCGGCGGCTGCGGTCGTCCAGTTGCGCCAATGCGTTTTGCAGACCTTCGGTTTGCAGGGCGTAATGGGCTTGTTTGGACAGTTGGCGGCTGGGCTCGGCATCGTGGTCGGCAAGCCAGTCGATGGGGGCGAAGCTGTCTTCGTCATCGTTGTTGTCCGCCATGATGGCGATGTCGTGTCCGGTCATGCGTTGTTCCATTTCCATGACTTCGGACAATTTGACGCCCAAATCGTCGGCAATGTCTTGCGCTTCTTTCGGAGACAAGGCATTCAGGTTTTTACGCATACTGCGCAGATTGAAGAACAGTTTGCGTTGCGGTTTGGTGGTCGCTACGCGCACCAGTCGCCAGTTGCGCAGGATAAATTCGTGGATTTCTGCCTTAATCCAGTGTACGGCGAATGAAAACAGGCGCGCGCCACGGCTGGGCTCGTAGCGTTTGACCGCCTTCATCAGTCCGATGTTGCCTTCTTGGATAAGGTCTGCTTGGTTCAGGCCATAGCCGTCGTAGCCTCGTGCGATGGATACGACGACGCGCAAATGGGAAAGAATGAGTTGTTTGGCGGCGTTAAGGTCGCCTTTTTGCTGACGCTCCGCGAGTTGGCTTTCTTCTTCGGGCGTCAACATGGGAATGCTGTTGACGGTATGAATGTATTGCTCAAGGCTGCCGTTGCCGCTGTGAATGACGGGTAATGCAAAGGCGTTATTCATGAGAGTTGCTTTCCTTTATATGATGTAGAGACTATTGTTTACTTGTTGTTTGCCGTGCAGTATATCACTGCCTGTTGCCCTATCGTATGCTGTCAAATGCCTTTTTCTGTAAAAGACTGTTTGATAGGTGGATTTTCTTGCTTTTTGAAATTCGATTGATTTTGAAAATTTGACTGTTTTACTGGGAATAAGTTCAGTATATTACAAACATTCTTGTATGTAAATATTAAAATTCAAGAAAAACGGTCTGATAAAAAGACCGCTTTTTCAAACTCAATCTGCTTTTTTCCTGATTAAAAACAGCGTGATGGCAATAATTGACAATACTCCTATCAGCCACAACGAACCGCCTGCCTTCATATAAGGGGTTTCGCCGACATAGCCTTTGATATGCCCTTCCAAGACGGCATCGGTATTGGGTTCGCTCTCGGCGATGATGCTGCCTTTGGGAGAAATAATGGCGGTTGCGCCGGTATTGGTGGCACGGACCATATAGCGTCCAAGCTCCATCGCGCGGGCTTGGGATTGCTGGAGCTGTTGGTACATGGCGTTGGAATCGCCATACCACGCCATATTGCTGACGTTGGCAAGCAGCGTAGCGTTTTTGGCGGTAGCAATGAGTTCGTCGCCAAAGCCGTCTTCATAGCAGATGTTGAAGGCGACTTTTTGATCTTTCATCGTCAAGGGAGCCTGCCCCGCTCCGCCGCGACGGAAATCGGCAAGCGGCATATTCATCAGCTTGTACAACGGTTCGGTCAAAAAAGGCAGCGGTTTGTATTCGCCAAAGGGAACCAGATGATTCTTGGCGTAATACGGGAGGTCGTCTGAAATATCATCGTAGTCGCTCAAATTGATTACGGCGTTTTCGTATCCGCTGCCGTCGGCTGTGTATTGACCGATACCGACGGCCAACGCGCTGCCGTTCGTGCGCGCCTGCTCGGCAAACTGGGTCAGGATGTTTTCCGGCAAATCCTGACGCATCACGGGCAATGCGGTTTCCGGCAGGATAACGATGTCGGCAGATGTTTTGCTGATTTGACCGTAGTATTTCTGAATGGTGGGGACGACTTGTTCTTCATTCCATTTCAGGCTCTGCTCGATATTGCCCTGCACGAGCGCGACGGTACTGGTGCTGCCGTCGGGTTTGGTAAAGTCGGTTTGCTGGGCGATATAGCCGACGGTACACAGCATGACAATCATGCACATCGGCAGCAGGCGCTGTTTCAGACGACCCGTATTGTCAATCAGCAACACCAGCCATGCACTGACAAATGCCGTCGCCAGCGTTACCAGATGAATACCGCCCAAAGGCGCAAAGCCGGCAAGCGGGCTTTCTTTGACGATTTGGGAATAGCCGATTGCCCCCCAGCCAAAGCCGGTCAACAGGCGTTCGCGGGCAAATTCCGCCAGTGTCCACAAAATCGGCAAAACGATGCCGACCTTAACCCAGCGCGGCAGATGAAATTTCTTCCACAACCAAAAACAGGCGGCGGGATACAGCGCGAGAAACGCAGGCAGCAGGAAAGTCAGCGGAATCGCGTATAAATTAGGCAGGCCGGAAACATCGTGCAGCGCGGTATGTATCCAATAAAACTGCGCCGTATAAGCAACCAGTCCAAACAGATAGGCGGTGGAAACAGCGAAGCGCGGACGCAGTTCAATCAGTCGGATCAGCGCGCCAAACAGCAAAGGCATCAGCCAAAAATGGTAATAAGGCGCGAAAGTCAACGGCGTGGCGGCGGCAATCAGGATCACCAGCGGCCAGTACAGCACAGGATGCTGCCAATATTGTTCGAGTTTGCGGAAAATGTTCATTGCAGAGAAAAGAAAATAAGAGGTCGTCTGAAAATACAGATTCAACAAAGTTAAACCATTTTCAGACGACGTATCGGTTGTTTAGTGTTTTTGAAACAGCTTCATCAATGGCAGAGCAACAGCGCAGGCGACGGCGCCGGCAATCAGCCCGACGGCAAGGTTGGCGACATGCTCCATCAAGCCGCTGTCCCAATGTTGCGCGTGTAAGAAATCATGCAAAAAGCCCAAGTTGTGGGTAATCAAACCGCCGCCGACAAGGAACATGGCAAGCGTACCCACCACGCTCAAACCGCGCATGAACCAAGGCATAAAGGCAATCAAGCCCCGTCCGACCGTTTGGATGCCCGTGCTTTTTTGACGCATCAGCAGCATACCGAAGTCGTCGAGTTTAACGATAACGCCGACCAAACCGTACACAAAAGCGGTCATACCGATGCCGATTGCCGTCATCACCAGCGAACGGGTCATCAGATCGTATTTTTCAACCACGCCCAAAGCAATAATAATGATCTCGGCAGACAGGATGAAATCGGTACGAATCGCGCCTTTAATCTTGGTTTTTTCGTCCAGCGTTTCGGCGGCAGCCTCCTCGTCTTCATGCGCTTCGTGGCGATGTAGAAACTTATGCAGCAGCTTTTCCACGCCCTCGAAACACAAATAAATCCCGCCTATCATCAATAAAGGCGTAATCAGTTTCGGCAAAAAGGCAGACAGCAGCAAAGCCAGCGGCACCAAAATCAGCTTGTTCACCAAAGAACCTTTCGCCACCGCCCAAATAATCGGCAGCTCGCGTTCCGCCGACACGCCGGTAACCTGATTCGCATTAAGCGCCAAATCATCGCCAACCACGCCCGCCGTTTTCTTGGCGGCCATTTTGGTCATCAGGGCAACGTCGTCCAAGACAGCGGTAATATCGTCCAAAAGGGTGAAAAGCGAGGCAAAGGCCATGATATATTTCCGAAAAAGGGTCAAATTGAAGAAGCCGGCTATTATAACCGAGAAAGTATGACACCGAAGGCTTTCAGACGACCTTTAATGGAAATTAACGGGATTTGGCGCGGCTTAATTGAAAACCTGCCGCCTCAGCATCAGATATCGCTTGAGAAAGATTTGAATCGGATGGCAAGACAGCACTTCGCCAACTCAAAAAGGTCGTCTGAAAACCGCCCTCCTCTTTTGAACTGCACCCCAAAAGTTGGACACATCCCCTCCAACTCACAAGGTGCAGTTTTTTTATGAGCAGAGACCTTTGCAAAAAAGCCCTTCCCTCGACAGCAGGAACCCAAACACAGGTTTTCGGCTGTTTTCTCCCCAAATCACTCCTAATTTTACCCAAATACCCCCTTAATCCTCCCCGGATACCTGATAATCAGGCATCCGGGCCGCCTTTTAGGCGGCAACAGACACACTTAGCCTGTTAGCCGCTTTCAACAGGTTCAAACACATCGCATTCAGATGGCTTTGCGCACTCACTTTGAGCAAACCAAAATAGGCTGCCCGGGCATAGCGGAATTTACGGTGCAGCGTACCGAAGCTTTGTTCGACCGCATAACGGGTCTTCGACAAATAGCGGTTACGTTTGGTTTGCGCTTCCGTCAGCGGACGGTTGCGGTGGGCTTTGCGCATAATGCCGTCTAACAACCGATGCTCTTTCAGATGTTGCCGGTTTTCCTTACTGTCATAGCCTTTATCGGCATAGACGGTCGTACCTTCGGCAATGCCTTCCAACAAAGGCAACAGGTGGTTGCACTCATGTGTATTGGCCCCAAGCCGCCTAATTCTCCTCCAGCCCGGCCAAAATCGCGCAATCGGGGCAATCGTCTCCCGCGCAGGCATCGTGCCAGCGTTGCAGCTCGGCCACCATGCTCTGCAGGTGTTGGATTTTGGCTTCCAGTTCGGCGATGTGTTGCGCGGTGAGCGTTTTCACTTCGCGGCTGGTGCGCTGCGGATTGTGTTGCAGGCTCAAAAGCTGCCCGATCTGCGGCAGCGAAAAGCCCACTTCCCGCGCATGGCGGATAAAGCGCAGCCGGGCAAGGTCGGCCTGTCCGTAGCGGCGGTAGCCCGCTTCGCTGCGCGCGGCCGGGGCGATTAGGCCGTGCTTTTCGTAGTCGCGGATTTGTTTGGCGGAAAGGCCGCTCTCGGCCGCGGCCTGACTGATGTTCATCATGATGCTTGACCTTTACTTCGGGTGAAGCTTTATAGTGGCGGCACTTAGCGGGAAAGCAAGAACCGACCCATCATTTCAGGCTACCTGAAAGCTTTGGCTGCAACGGGCTTTAAAACCTCAGCCTCATTCCAACAGAAAGGAAACCCTATGCAAACCATCACATTAAACATCGAAGGCATGACCTGCGGCGGCTGCGTGAAAAGCGTTACCAGCATCCTCGAAGGCGTAAACGGCGTGGACAAGGCCGAAGTGAGCCTGGAAAACAAGAACGCCGTCGTGGAATTCGACCCCGCCCAAACCAACCCCGCCGCGCTGATAGAAGCGGTGGAAGACGGCGGGTATGATGCGGCTTTGTAAATCGAATCGCAACAAATCGACTGCAACACCCCAAAGGCTACCTAAAAACCCTGCTCCGCTTTTTTCAGGTAGCCCAACCACATTCAGAAGGAAGAAACCATGCAACAAAAAGTCCGTTTCCAAATCGAAGGCATGACCTGTCAGGCCTGCGCTTCGCGCATTGAAAAAGTGTTGAACAAAAAAGATTTTGTCGAATCGGCGGGAGTGAACTTCGCCAGCGAGGAGGCACAGGTGGTGTTTGACGACAGCCAAACCTCCGCCGCCGACATTGCGAAAATCATCGAGAAAACCGGTTACGGCGCAAAGGAAAAGACGGGAGACGCGCTGCCGCAACCCGAAGAAACCGCGCATGTAAGCTGGCGGTTGTGGCTTTTGCTGGCGATCAATATTCCGTTCCTGATCGGCATGGCGGGAATGATGATCGGTCAGCACGATTGGATGATTCCGCCGTTGTGGCAGTTCGCATTGGCGAGTGTGGTGCAGCTTTGGCTGGCAATCCCGTTTTACAAAAGCGCGTGGGCAAGCATTAAGGGCGGGTTGGCGAATATGGACGTGCTGGTTACCATCGGCACGGTATCGATTTACCTGTATTCCGTTTATATGCTGTTTTTCAGCCCGCACGCGGCGCACGGCATGGCACACGTGTATTTTGAAGTAGGCGTGATGGTGATCGGTTTTGTGTCGCTGGGCAAATTTTTGGAACACCGCACCAAAAAATCCAGCCTGAACAGCTTGGGCTTGCTGCTCAAACTCACGCCGACCCAAGTCAACGTGCAACGCGATGGCGAATGGAAACAACTGCCTATCGACCAAGTGCAAATCGGCGACCTTATCCGCGCCAACCACGGCGAACGCATTGCCGCCGACGGCATTATCGAAAGCGGCAGCGGCTGGGCGGACGAGAGCCACCTCACCGGCGAATCCAATCCCGAAGAGAAAAAGGCGGGCGGCAAAGTGTTGGCGGGCGCGCTGATGACCGAAGGCAGCGTGGTGTACCGCGCCACGCAGCTCGGCAGCCAAACCCTGCTCGGCGACATGATGAACGCGCTCTCCGAAGCGCAAGGCAGCAAGGCGCCGATTGCGCGCGTGGCGGACAAGGCGGCGGCAGTGTTCGTGCCTGCCGTCGTGGGCATCGCGCTTCTGACTTTTATCGCCACTTGGCTGGTTAAAGGCGATTGGACGGTGGCGCTAATGCACGCCGTTGCTGTTTTGGTGATTGCCTGCCCGTGCGCGCTCGGTCTGGCGACGCCCGCCGCGATTATGGTCGGCATGGGCAAAGCGGTGAAACACGGCATTTGGTTCAAAGACGCGGCGGCGATGGAAGAAGCTGCCCACGTCGATGCCGTCGTATTGGACAAAACCGGCACGCTGACCGAAGGCAGGCCACAGGTTGCCGCCGTTTATTGCGTTCCCGACAGCGGCTTTGACGAAGACGCTTTGTACCGCATTGCCGCCGCTGTTGAACAAAACGCCGCCCACCCGCTCGCCCGCGCCATCGTCTCCGCCGCCCAAGCACGCGGCTTGGACATTCCCGCCGCACAAAACGCGCAAACCGTCGTCGGCGCAGGCATTACCGCCGAAGTTGAAGGCGTGGGTTTGGTGAAAGCGGGTAAACTTGATTTTGCCGAATTAAAGTTGCCTGAAAACCTTTCAGACGACGTCTGGCGCATCGCAAGCATTGTCGCCGTTTCCACCAACAGCAAACCCATCGGCGCATTCGCGCTTGCCGACGCATTGAAAACCGACACCGCCGAAGCCATAGGTCGTCTGAAAAAACACGGCATCGACGTTTACATCATGAGCGGCGACAACCAAGGCACGGTCGAATACGTCGCCAAACAACTGGGTATCGCACACGCCTTCGGCAACATGAGTCCGCGTGACAAGGCCGCCGAAGTGCAAAAACTCAAAGCCGCCGGCAAAACCGTGGCGATGGTCGGCGACGGCATCAACGACGCGCCCGCCCTCGCCGCCGCCAACGTCAGTTTCGCCATGAAAGGCGGTGCGGACGTTGCCGAACACACCGCGTCCGCCACGCTGATGCAGCATTCGGTCAACCAGCTCGCCGATGCCCTGCTGGTGTCGCAGGCGACGTTGAAAAACATCAAGCAAAACCTGTTTTTCGCCTTCTTCTACAACATATTAGGTATCCCGCTCGCCGCACTCGGCTTCTTAAACCCCGTCATCGCAGGCGCGGCAATGGCGGCAAGCTCGGTGTCGGTGTTGGGTAATGCCTTGAGGCTGAAACGGGTGAAGATTGAGTAATATGGAAAAGGTCGTCTGAAACAAGGTTTTCTCTTTCAGTTGCCTATTTCAGACGACCCATCATCCGGTAAACGATATAAAGAGCCAAGTTTTCAAACTTGGCTTTGTAACATATCCCACCCTGGCCGCCGCTCAACGCAACGATTTTCCGCGTTCGGGGTTTGCTATAAAATCATTACCATCGCAATGCCCTTCCCCGCCTTGCACCGTTATCCAAAAACTAAGGAAAAAACATGAAAACTGCTATTGTTGATTACGGCATGGGCAACCTGCATTCCGTCCTCAAATCCGTACAGGCCGCGCAAGCCTTGTCCGGCAAAGCTGCTGAAATTTATCTGACCGACCGCCCCGAAGACATCTTCGCTGCCGACAAAATCATTTTCCCCGGTCAGGGCGCGATGCCCGACTGTATGGCGGCGCTGCGGCAAAGCGGTTTGGGCGAGGCAGTGGAAGACGGATTGAAAAACAAACCGTTTTTCGGCATCTGCGTCGGCGCGCAATTATTGTTCGAACACAGCGAAGAAGGTGATACTGCCGGACTGGGCTGGTTTAAAGGCAGGGTCAAACGCTTCGCCGCCAATCAAACCGATGGACACGGAGGTCGTCTAAAAGTGCCGCACATGGGATGGAACACAGTACGCCAAACCCGCCCGCACCCGCTATTTAAAGACATCGGACAAGAAACGCGCTTTTACTTCGTCCACAGCTACTACTTCGCCCCCGAAGACCCCGAAACCGTCCTTGCTACCAGCGAATATCCAAACGAATTTGCCTGCATCGTCGGCAAAGACAATGTGTTCGCCACTCAGTTCCACACGGAAAAAAGCCACGACGCGGGTCTGTTGCTGTTGCGTAACTTCTTGGATTGGCAGCCCTAGCAGTCTGTTTATAGCAAAAGGTCGTCTGAAATTTTTCAGACGACCTTTTGTATCGCTTGCCTGACATAACGATAATGTTTTAAAAATCAAAACGCGGCAGTCATCGAAGGATGATTTTGCCGCGTTACCGTTCAAGCCTAGAGGTACACAATCTCGCCGCTGCGCCCTCTGCTTTCCTGACTTGCCCACCACACAAACTGCGGCAATACGTCGGTATAGTTTTTACGTTCGCTTTTCGACTCGCCCGGATGGGACTTGATGCGTTGAGGCGAGTTAATCGGACCCGGAATCAGAACATTGGCGCGCAGGTTGTCAAAACGTTCCCACTCGTCAGCAGCGACTTTGCACAAATAATTCAACGCGGCTTTAGACGCGCCGAATCCGCCCCAATAAGCCTTGGGATCTTCGCCATGGCTCTCTCCGACAAAAATCACAGAGGCATCGGAAGATGCTTTGAGCAAAGGCAGCATTGCGCGTGTCAAACCCATCGGCGCAACGGTATTGATCCGATATTGGTTGACCCATTCGGATACAGTCTGGAAATCCAAAGGAGAAAGCGCATAGAAATAGCTGGCGCAATGTACGATACCGTCCAAGCGTCCGCCGGTCGCCTCGGAAATGGTTGCGGCGAATTGGTCAAACTCTTTTTCTTCCGCGCTCATTAAGTCGAAGCAGATGGCAAAGGGTTCGGGATAGCCGGCATCGACAATGGCATCATAAACTTTTTCCAACTTCTTTTGATGACGCGCCACCAAAATGACGGTCGCGCCAGCCGCCGCATAAGCCTTGGCAACCTGCTCGCCCAAACCTTGGGACGCACCGGTTACCATGATGATTTTATCGGATAAAGTTGACATGATTTCTCCATTTTTTAGATTTATAGTGGATTAACTTTAAACCAGTACGGCGTTGCCTCGCCTTAGCTCAAAGAGAACGATTCTCTAAGGTGCTGAAGCACCAAGTGAATCGGTTCCGTACTATCTGTACTGTCTGCGGCTTCGTCGCCTTGTCCTGATTTAAATTTAATCCACTATATTGTGAAACCTATTATTTCAGACGACCCTGCCAATCCATTGGCTTCTTTAATTCAGAAACTTGATTTACGCTTCGCCACCTTCAGTATCCGATACGGCGTTCTCGGCTTCATTGTCTTCCGGATTTTCTACTTCGGGATTTTCATCTTCCGTTTCTTCGGCAACACGTTCCAGCGATACCAAGGTTTCGCCTTCGTCCAGATTAATCAGGCGCACGCCTGCTGCGGCGCGGCCGGTTTCGCGGATTTGTTCGACTTTGGTACGGATGAGGACGCCGCCGCTGGTAATCAGCATCAGGTCGTCGGTTTCACCGACCAAGGTTGCGGCGACCAAATCGCCGTTGCGCTCGCCGGTGTTGATGGCGATATTGCCTTGTCCGCCTTTGTTTTTACGGCTGTAATCGGCAATCGGAGTGCGTTTGCCGTAGCCGTTGGCGGTGGCGGTCAGCACTTGCAAATCGCTTTGCGCGGCTTCGGGGGCGAAGGTAATCAGGCTGACGATTTTGCCGTCGGCAGGCAGGCGCATACCGCGTAAGCCGCCGCTGCCGCGACCGGACGGACGCACACCGTGTTTGCCGCTTGGCAGGGCATTTTCGTTGTCGGCGGTTTCGTCTTCGAGGTCGTCTGAAATCTCGGTTTCGATGTCGGCATCTTCCGCTTCGTCGTTACCGGATTTTTCCCAGTATTCGTTGAAGCGGATGGCTTTACCCAAGTTGGAGAACAGCATGATGTCGTCCGAGCCGCTGGTTTGCGCGGCGCCGACGAGGTAGTCGCCTTCTTTGAGCGCGATGGCTTTGATGCCTTGGCTGCGGACGTTTTTAAAGGCTGAAAGCTGGACTTTTTTCACCATGCCTTGTGCGGTGGCGAAGAAGACGTATTGGTCTTCAGGAAATTCGCGCACGGCGAGGATAGCACTGACTTTTTCGCCTTCTTCCAACTGGATAACGTTGTTAATCGGACGGCCGCGGCTGTTGCGTCCGCCTTCCGGCAGTTTGTAAACCTTAATCCAGTGGCACTTGCCGAGATTGGTGAAACACATCAAATAGTCATGCGTGTTCGCAACGAACAGGGTTTCGATGAAGTCTTCATCTTTGGTGGCCGCCGCCTGTTTGCCGCGCCCGCCGCGACGCTGCGCCTGATAGTCGGTGGTCGGCTGGGTTTTGATATAGCCGCCGTGGGTCAGGGTAACGACCATTTCGCGTTGCGGAATCAGGTCTTCATCGGCAATGTCGCCGCCGAACGGGTTGATTTCGCTGCGGCGTTCGTCGCCGAAATTGGTTTTGGTTTCTTCCAATTCTTCGCGGATGATTTGGGTGATGCGTTCCGGTTTCGCCAAAATGTCCAAAAAGTCGATGATTTTTGCCATGATGGTTTTGTAGTCGCCGACAATTTCTTCTTGGTCGAGGCCGGTCAGGTTGCGCAGGCTCATGCGCAGGATGGCGTCAGCCTGGATTTCGCTCAGATAATAGCCTTGTTCCTGCAAGCCGAGATTGGCGGGCAGACCTTCGGGACGCGCCATGCGCAGGTCGAGGTCGGTACGGCTCAGCATGTCTTCCACCAAACCGCTGCGCCATGCACGGGACAGCAGTTTTTCTTTGGCTTCAGGCGCGTCGGCAGATTCTTTGATGAGGCGAATCATCTCGTCGATATTGGACAGGGCGACGGCTTTACCTTCAGCGATATGGCCTTCATGACGCGCTTTTTTCAGGCGGAACAGGGTGCGGCGGGTTACGACTTCACGACGGTGGCGCAGGAATTCCGCCAAAATCTGTTTCAGGTTCAACAGGCGCGGCTGACCGTCAACCAAAGCAACCATGTTGATACCGAAGCTGTCTTGAAGCTGGGTGAGTTTATAGAGTTGGTTTAAAACGACTTCGGCGTTTTCGTTACGTTTCAATTCGATAACGACGCGCATACCGGATTTGTCGGATTCGTCGCGCAGGTCGGATACGCCTTCCAACGTTTTTTCGCGCACCAACTCGCCGATTTTTTCCACCAGCTTGGCTTTGTTCACCTGATACGGAATTTCGTCGATGATGATGGCTTCGCGTTCGCCGTTTTTGCCTATGGGTTCGATATGGGTTTTACCGCGCATAACGACGCGGCCGCGGCCGGTTTTATAGCCTTCGCGCACGCCGCTCAAGCCGTAGATGGTTGCGCCGGTCGGGAAATCGGGGGCTTGGAGGATGTTGATTAATTCGTCGATTTCGGTTTCGGGTTCATCCAAAAGACGCAAACAGGCATTGATGGTGTCTGTGAGGTTGTGCGGCGGGATGTTGGTCGCCATACCGACGGCAATACCGGACGAGCCGTTGACCAACAGCGCGGGGAAGCGGGTCGGCAACACCAGCGGCTCGTGTTCGCTGCCGTCGTAGTTCGGACCGAAATTGACGGTTTCTTCTTCGATGTCCGCCAGCATTTCGTGGGCGATTTTCGCCATGCGGATTTCGGTATAACGCATGGCCGCGGCACCGTCGCCGTCAACCGAACCGAAGTTGCCCTGACCGTCGATTAAGACGTAGCGCATCGAAAAATCCTGCGCCATGCGCACGATGGTGTCGTAAACCGCGGAATCGCCGTGCGGATGGTATTTACCGATGACGTCGCCGACGATACGCGCCGATTTTTTGTAGGAGGCGTTCCAGTTGTTTTTCAGCTCGTGCATGGCGTAAAGCACGCGGCGGTGCACCGGCTTCAAACCGTCGCGCACATCGGGCAGCGCGCGGCCGACAATCACGCTCATGGCGTAATCGAGATAGCTTTTGCGCATTTCGTCTTCAAGGCTGACGGGCAGGGTTTCGAGTGCGAATTTATGGTCGTTGCGGATAGTTGCGTCGGTCATGGTTTTCTTTATTTCGTATGGCAAAAATAGATGGGAATTTTAGCATAAAACCGTGCTTTTCGGGCTTTTTGCATCCCTTTTGAATCATATGGCGAATAAACTGATTTTTCGCCACAGCTGCGACGCTACACGTAGTATCTGCGGCTTGCTGCCTTCATGGGTTGTCTGCCATATCCTACCTGCCCACATAAAAAGGTCGTCTGAAAACTTAAACTATAGTTTTCAGACGACCTTTGTCGTGTAAATTCATTTCTTTCTCAGGAACAAGCCTAAGACGCAGTCTGTTCCAATTCAAGCGCGGCGGCAAGCAGCGACAGGCGCGCCATTACGCCGTAAACGTAGAGGCGGTTGTGTTCGTTGTCCACGTCGCAGTCTTTTTCGGAACGCGGCATACCGAGCGAGTCCCATTGTTCGAATACGCGCTTGCAGGCTTCGGGGGCTTCTTGGGAGTTGTCGCCGCTGCCGGTGGGAATGCTGTTGGACAGCGGGACGAATACCATGCCGCCGGCGTTGAGGTTTTCGTCCGCTCCGCGCCCTTCGTGTACACGGAAGAAGCCGCCGATAACGAAACGGTCCATCATATAAACGACGGGTTCGCTCACCGCGCCGTTCATGGTTTCATAGGTATAAATGCCTTCTTGGACAATCACTTCGCTGACTTCCAAGCCTTCTTTCACCTTCGCCATTTTGTTGCGGTTTTTGCGGTTCAACCCGCGCACTTCGTCGGCGGATTTAACACTCATCACGCCCATACCGTAAGTACCTGCGTCGGCTTTGACGATAACGAAAGGCTGGTCGGCAATGCCCAATTCGTCGTATTTGGCTTGAATTTTTGCCAGCACGCGTTCTACCGCTTCCGCCAACGCGTCTTCACCTTCGCGCTCTTGGAAGTCCAACCCGCCGATTTTTTCGAAATACGGGTTAATCTGCCATTCGTCGATGTCAATCAGCTTGGCAAATTCGGCGGCGACTTGGTTGTATGCGCTGAAATGTTCTGTTTTACGGCGCGTCGTCCAACCGCCGTGCAGCGGAGGCAATACGGTTTGGCTGATGCCTTTGAGAATGTCGGGAACGCCCGCGGACAAGTCGTTGTTCAACAAGACGACGCAAGGCGAGAAGCCGTCGGCAAGATGGACGCGCTCGCGGGTACGCAATAAAGGTTCCAGCAGGATTTTATCGCCCAACGCGGTTTCAAACTCGGTCGGCTCGGTAACTTCCGGATTCAGGCTGCCCAAACGGACTTCATACCCTGCCGAGCGCAAAATCTCGCTGAGTGCGTAAACGTTTTGCAGGTAGAACGTGTTGCGGGTATGGTTTTCGGGAATAATCAATACGGATTTTGCCGTTTCGCAAGCGCGTTGTACCGCATCTTGCGCCGCGACTGCCGCCAGCGGGATGAAATTCGGATTCAGATTGTTGAAACCGCCGGGAAACAGGTTCATATCAATAGACGAAATTTTGTAACCGGCATTGCGGATGTCGACCGAACCGTAAAACGGCGGGCGGTGCGCGTTCCATTGCGAACGGAACCATGCTTCGATTTTGGCGTGGTTGCACAGGATTTTCGCTTCAAACGCCTGAAGTTGCGACAGATGTTCGGCAGCCATAACCGGTAATTTCATTCTCTATACCTCTGTTGTCGGATGTGGGATACGGATGGAAATGATAGTGCTTTTTTAGGCGGTACGACAAGCATTGTTTCAAATAAAATACCTCTTTTTGTCAACAATTCTACAATTTGTCCAATTTTTGAAAGTTATTTTTAGATTTTTACGGGGAAATGTAGAAATTAGACAAATTTCTATTGCGCTACCCCTGCAAAAAGCCTAAAATCCGCCCATCAAAACAAACCATCTACTCCTATTATTAATAAGCAAAGATAACCCATCATGAGCGCACAAACCCTATACGACAAACTCTGGAACAGCCACGTCGTCCGCGAAGAAGAAGACGGCACTGTCCTGCTCTACATCGACCGTCATTTAGTGCACGAAGTCACCAGCCCGCAGGCGTTTGAAGGTCTGAAAATGGCGGGGCGCAAGCTGTGGCGTATCGACAGCGTCGTCTCCACCGCCGACCACAACACCCCGACCGGCGATTGGGACAAAGGCATCCAAGACCCGATTTCCAAGCTGCAAGTCGATACTTTGGACAAAAATATCAAAGAGTTCGGCGCACTCGCCTACTTCCCGTTCATGGATAAAGGTCAAGGCATCGTTCATGTCATGGGTCCGGAGCAAGGCGCAACCCTGCCTGGAATGACCGTCGTCTGCGGCGACTCGCACACCTCTACCCACGGCGCGTTCGGCGCGCTGGCACACGGTATCGGCACTTCCGAAGTCGAACACACCATGGCAACCCAGTGCATTACCGCGAAAAAATCCAAATCCATGCTGATTGCCGTTGAAGGTCGTCTGAAACCGGGCGTTACCGCCAAAGACGTCGCCCTCTACATCATCGGACAAATCGGCACGGCAGGCGGCACGGGCTATGCCATCGAGTTCGGTGGCGAAGCCATCCGCAGCCTTTCGATGGAAGGCCGCATGACCCTGTGCAACATGGCGATCGAAGCAGGAGCGCGCTCCGGCATGGTTGCCGTCGATCAAACCACCATCGACTATGTTAAAGACAAACCCTTCGCTCCTAAAGGCGAAGCATGGGACAAAGCCGTCGAATACTGGCGCACGCTGGTTTCCGACGAAGGCGCAGTATTCGACAAAGAATACCGTTTCAAAGCCGAAGACATCGAACCACAAGTAACATGGGGTACATCGCCTGAAATGGTTTTGGACATCAGCGGCAAAGTGCCGAATCCTGCCGAAGAAACTGATCCCGTCAAACGCAGCGGCATGGAGCGCGCCCTCGAATACATGGGCTTGGAAGCGGGTACGCCGCTGAACGAAATTCCCGTCGACATCGTATTCATCGGCTCCTGCACCAACAGCCGCATCGAAGATTTGCGCGAAGCCGCCGCCGTCGCCAAAGGCCGTAAAAAAGCCGACAACGTACAGCGCGTATTAATCGTTCCCGGCTCCGGCTTGGTTAAACGGCAGGCAGAACAAGAAGGCTTGGACAAAATCTTTATCGACGCCGGTTTCGAATGGCGCGAACCGGGCTGCTCAATGTGCCTCGCCATGAACGCCGACCGCCTCACTCCGGGCCAACGCTGCGCCTCTACTTCAAATCGCAACTTCGAAGGACGGCAAGGCAACGGCGGGCGCACGCACTTGGTCAGCCCCGCTATGGCTGCTGCCGCGGCGGTCAACGGACGCTTTACCGACATCCGTACCATGGCATAATCTTTCAGACGACCTTGCATAACCACCAAAGGCCGGCTGTAACCACCATCTCCGCGCAAAGGAGATTCTCCAACTCTTAAATCAAGGAATCCAATGATGAACAAACTGTTGATAACCACCCTTGCTGCCCTTACCCTGGCTGCCTGCTCCAGCACTTGGTCCGGAGCGAAAGATGACGCCAGCCGCAACTGGGATAAAACAGAAAACGCTGCCGAGCGCGGCTGGGACAAAACCAAAGCTGCCGTGAAAAAAGGCGGTAACGCTGTTGGCCGCGGCATGACCCATGTCGGCGAAAAAATTGAAGAAGCTACTGAATAAACTGCTATCTTTACACAAGGCTGCCTAAAATATATTTTCAGGCAGCCTACTACGCAAACAATAAGAGTTATAAAAACCTTTACTCAAACCACCGTTTATATTCATGTAACTCCGCATTTTTTCATTTATACCAACTATTGCCTTTTGTGAAGATGCCGAATATTATTAGTAATACAGTAACACAGACTGTACTTTTCAAACTATTAGGAGCTTCAAATGAAAAAATTCGCCCTCATTGCTTTGACCGCTATGACCTTGCTGTCTGCCTGCAACACCATTTCCGGCATGGGCAAAGATGTCAGCGCCGCCGGTAACGCAGTCAGCGGTTCCGCTGAGTCTGTAAAAAATTACTAATCCAAAATCCAATTTCACGCAGGAATCCATACATGAAGAAATTTGCCCTAATCGCACTGACCGCGATGACCTTGCTCTCTGCCTGCAACACTATTTCAGGCGTAGCTAAAGACGTCAGCGCCGCCGGTACTGCTGTCAGCAATACCGCTGAAAATGTCAAAACCTACTGACTAAACAAAATTTAAACGTAAATGCCCCGGAAATCGGGGCATTTTATAATCCTCGACAAACGAAAAAGTACAGAACATGAAAGCCTTTACCAAAATCACCGCCATCGTCGCCCCGCTCGACCGCAGCAACGTCGATACCGACGCCATCATCCCCAAACAATTTTTAAAATCCATCAAACGGAGCGGCTTCGGTCCCAATGCCTTTGACGAATGGCGTTACCTCGACCACGGCGAACCGGGCATGGACAACAGCAAACGTCCGCTGAACCCCGATTTCTCGCTGAACCAGCCGCGTTACCAAGGCGCGCAAATCCTGTTGACGCGCAAAAACTTCGGCTGCGGCTCCTCGCGCGAACACGCCCCTTGGGCATTGGACGACTACGGTTTCCGCGCCGTCATCGCCCCCAGCTTCGCCGACATCTTCTTCAACAACTGCTACAAAAACGGCCTCCTGCCCATCGTGTTGACTGAAGAACAAGTTGATCAGCTTTTCAAAGAAGTTGAGGCCAACGAAGGTTATCAGCTCTCCATCGACCTTGCCGAGCAAACCCTGACCACACCAAGCGGCGAGACATTTAAATTCGACATTACCGAACACCGCAAACACTGCCTCTTAAACGGTTTGGACGAAATCGGCTTAACCCTGCAACATGCCGACGAAATCCGCGATTTCGAAGAAAAACGCCGCCAAAGCCAGCCTTGGCTGTTTAACGGTTGATAAACGATGAGGTCGTCTGAAAACGAGTGTAGCGAATTTTCAGACGACCTCTTTTATTAACACACAATCAGATCGTTACTCTTTACCATCATATTTGAAAAACATACCCAACAATTTCACACACACAACACGATGAAAAAAATTATCCTGCTCCCTATACTTTTTATCAGCCTCGCCGCACATGCGGAATTCTCAGAAATTCAAGATCCTGACGGATACAGCAACTTACGCGAAAAACCGAACACCCAAAGCCGAATCCTGACCAAAATTCCAAACGGCACTCATGTTTATACCCCCGAGATGGAGGGAAAGCTTCATTTAGAACACGGTTGGCAGATGACCTACGATTTGCGCGGCAAAAAAAGCCTGGATGGCTGGGTGCATACTTCGCGACTGATTCCGTTGTCGCGTTATGAAAGCATCCCCGTTACGGCTACTGCCGACGGTTTTACCTGTCAAAAAAACGGCATGGGCGTGCGCATTAAATCGGAACGTTTCAACTATAAGAAAGAAAAACATCTGTTTACACACGATCAATACGGACTTTCCCATTATCGCGGAAAAGAAATGTTCGGCACTGACGGTACAATTCCATTCAGCCACTATCGTGAAATTGCCTTTTTCCGCAACGGTAAAACACAAATCGTTCCCCGAGCCCAATATGACCACCTGTTCGACCCATATTTTGAAAAGGCAGGCGATAATACGCAACTGAGCCACTGTTACTACCGCGCTAAAGACGACACCCTTTTCTTAACGACCGTCATCGGAGATGGTGCCGCCTATACCGAAGTCTTATTTGTCTTCCGGCAAGGCATCTTGAAGAACGTATTGGCTTCGCTACACCCTGAGGTTTAATTTTCAGACGGCCTTTTCATCTCTTCCTTCAAAACATGATTACCGACACCATCGCCAACGCCGCACGCTACGCCGCGTTGCACTCCGACTTCGCCGACGCCGTCCACCTGCTGCAAACGCTGGATTTCGCCGCCCTGCCCGACGGCCAAGTGCCGTGCGCAAACCCCAATATCCGCCTCTTTGTCGGCAGCGAACCGATGAGGAGCAAAGCCGAAGCCAAGCCCGAAGCGCATTTGAAACACATCGACATCCAAGTCCCCATCAGCGGGGAAGAAACCTACGGCTGGATAGACAGGGGTCGTCTGAAAAACGGTTTGGGCTACGACGAAAAGCGCGACATCGAATTTTTCGACTGCGAACCGGAAACCTGGCTCACGCTCCAACCGGGCGAGTTTGCCCTCTTCTTTCCCAACGACGCGCACGCCCCGCTGGTGGGCGAAGAAAAGTCCATACGCAAAGCCGTCTTTAAAATCCGTATCGAAGCAGAACGCTACTGATTTCCTTCAATCCTTCGCAAATACTGTAAAACTCGGCTACATCGCCCATCGCGTTCCCGACGAATCCGCCTGCATGATTTCCACGCAGCTTTCTCGATGCCGCAATGGTACAATCAGCCTCGTTCAAACAAACCGACCTGCAAACAGACACAAAAGGTCGTCTGAAAACACCATCCTTACAAATGGAAAACGCTTCGCCGTTTTCAGACGACCTCCCCTTTTCCAAACCCTCATAAGGATTTTGCCATGACCAAACATATCGCCATCCTCCGAGGCGACGGCATCGGCCCCGAAATCGTCGCCGAAACCGTCCGCGTACTCGACAAACTCATCGCCCAAGGCTTGGACGCCAGCTACGAATACGCCCCATTGGGCGGCGAAGCCTACGACGAATACGGCCATCCCTATCCCGAATTCACACAAAACCTCTGCCGCAAAGCCGATGCCGTCCTGCTCGGCGCAGTCGGCAGCCCGCAATACGACAACCTTGACCGCCCGCTGCGCCCCGAACGCGGCCTATTGGCCATCCGCAAAGACCTGAACCTGTTTGCCAACCTGCGCCCCGCCATCCTCTATCCCGAGCTTGCCAACGCCTCCACGCTCAAACCCGAAATCGTCGCAGGCCTCGACATCCTCATCGTGCGCGAACTCACCGGCGACATCTACTTCGGCGAACCGCGCGGCATCCGTGTTTTGGAAAACGGCGAACGCGAAGGCTACAACACCATGAAATACAGCGAAAGCGAAATCCGCCGCATCGCCCATGTTGCCTTCCAATCCGCCCAAAAACGCAGCAAAAAAGTCTGCTCCGTCGGCAAAGCCAACGTCTTGGAAACCACCGAACTCTGGCGCGAAATCTTTGAAGAAATCGGCAAAGAATACCCCGACGTCGAACTCTCCCATATGTATGTAGACAACGCCGCCATGCAGCTCGTGCGCGCGCCCAAACAATTCGACGTCATCGCCACCGGCAACATCTTCGGCGACATCCTCTCCGACGAAGCCTCCATGCTGACCGGCTCCATCGGCATGCTGCCCTCCGCCTCGCTGGACGAAAACGGCAAAGGCCTGTACGAACCGTCACACGGCTCCGCTCCCGACATTGCCGGACAAAACAAAGCCAACCCGCTGGCCACCATCCTCTCGCTTGCCATGCTGCTGCGTTACAGCCTGAACGACGAAGCCCGCGCGCAACAAGTCGAAAACGCCGTACAAAAAGTGCTGCAACAAGGCTTGCGCACCGGCGATATTTACGAAGAAGGCACGAAACTCGTTTCCTGCTCCGAAATGGGCGACGCGGTACTCGCCGCCTTGTAAAAGGTCGTCTGAAAACCAAAAGCGCGGATAACACCGCGCTTTTTTGATTAATATTGCCCTTCTTAGGTTTCAGACGACCCCATCATCAAACCCAAGTAAATCCACCGTTCACCCTTAAGAAATGATATGCATTCTTTCCTATGTTAAGATAAACGTCTTTACAACCTCACACAAAGGACAAGAATCATGAAAAAAATCATCTTCGCCGCACTCGCAGCAGCAGCCATCGGTACTGCCTCAGCCGCCACCTACAAAGTGGACGAACACCACGCCAACGCCCGTTTCGCCATCGACCACTTCAACACCAGCACCAACGTCGGCGGGTTCTACGGTCTGACCGGCTCCGTCGATTTCGATCAAGCAAAACGCACCGGCAAAATCGACATTACCATTCCCGTTGCCAACCTGCAAAGCGGTTCGCAACACTTTACCGACCACCTGAAATCTGCCGACATCTTCGATGCCGCCAAATATCCGAACATCCGCTTCGTTTCCACCAAATTCAACTTCAACGGCAAAAAACTGCTCTCCGTTGACGGCAACCTGACCATGCACGGCAAAACCGCCCCCGTCAAACTCAAAGCCGAAAAATTCAACTGCTACCAAAGCCCGATGGCGAAAACCGAAGTTTGCGGCGGCGACTTCAGCACCACCATCGACCGCACCAAATGGGGCGTGGACTATCTGGTTGATGCAGGCATGACCAAAAACGTCCGCATCGACATCCAAATCGAAGCCGCCAAACAATAAGCCGCTGCGCAACACAAAAGGTCGTCTGAAAACGAAGTTTGCTGTATCCGTTTTCAGACGACCTTAAAATATTTCACAACGCCTTTTAGAGATTTCACATAAAATCCGCGATAATAACGTTTGATTTTCACACTACGAGAAACACTCAAATGAACAAAACCCTCAAACTCACTTTCGCCGCCCTTGCCCTTGCCGCAGCCTTCAACGCCCAAGCCGAGACACACGCCGTTATCGAAACCAATATGGGCAATATCAGCCTGTCGCTCGACGAAACCAAAGCACCGAAAACCGTCGCCAACTTCGTCAACTACGCCCGCAAAGGCTTTTACGACAACACCGTTTTCCACCGCGTGATCGACGGCTTTATGATTCAAGGCGGCGGCTTTACCCCGGACCTTGCCCAAAAAGCCACAGACAAAGCCATTAACAATGAAGCAGACAACGGCTTGAAAAACACCGTCGGCACCATCGCCATGGCGCGCACCGGCGATCCTAATTCCGCCACCAGCCAGTTCTTCATCAATACTGCCGACAACGCATTCCTCGACTTCAAAAACAAAACCCCGCAAGGCTACGGCTATGCCGTCTTCGGCAAAGTGACTTCGGGCATGGATGTCGTGCAGCAAATCAGCAAAACTCCGACTGCGACTCGCGGCTTCCATCAAAACGTCCCCGTCAAACCGGTTATCATCAAACGCGTCACCATCGGCAAATAAATTATAGTGGATTAAAATTGCAATGATACGGCGTTGCCAACGCCCTTATGTATAGTGGATTAAATTTAAATCAGGACAAGGCGACGAAGCCGCAGACAGTAC
>CAUSDA010000047.1:0-21631 GCA_963529965.1 uncultured Neisseria sp. | reverse complement strand
AAAACCTGTGTTGGGGTTTCGGTTGTCGGAGGAAGGGCTTTTTTGCAAAGGTCTCAATATATTGAGTATGGAATTGATATTTTGATTTTAATGGGATTTTTAGCTTATCGGCTTGATGGGGAATTAAATATAAACCGGCATGGTTTTATGTTGTTTAAACCTGAAGAAAGCGATTGTTTAGTGTGAAAAACATCTAAATAACCGCTTTCATATTACATGGGCTTTTTTTAGGTTTCTGATTGAAATTGAACCCGTGATGACTCATCCGACAAAAATTTTCTTGCGGAATACGCGTAGAAAGCCTATTGGGCGGTAAAGGTCGTCTGAAAAGTCTGTCCGCCTATGGTGATGTCGGCGATGTAGTCGCGTCTGCCTTCGACGCAGACGGGCAGGTGGATTTGGCGCGCTTGCCAGGTGCGCGGGAATTGTTGTTGGAGCATATAGCGGTTGAAGCCCATGTCCATGTCTTTCATGCTGAAGCTGATGCTGACTTGTTGTGTTTCGACCGGGGTGTTTTCGACGGTGATGTCGAAGGCGGAGCGGTGGCTGATAGGAGTGGAGCGGACGTGCGAGCCGTCGGGCAGGATGCAGCCTTTGATGAGGTCGCACTCGGCGGCGCGGGCTTGGGGCTGTTGTTTCTGCCACCAGTCCAGCAGCAGGAGTTTGGCGGCGGCGAAGAGGATGAGGAGGACGCCTGCGAGGAGGAGTTTGCGGTTTTTGTCCATTTCAGACGACCTCGGTGTCATTGTCGGTCAGGACGGCGTGTGCGCCTGCTGAGAGCCAGCGGTCGCGGTAGCTTGAAACCAGTGTTTCGGGCGCGGCGACAACCAGCGGAACGGATATGCCTTGTTCTAATATTTCAATCACTTGCCGTGCGCTTGCGTCGTTGTTGACTTGCCAAACGACGACGTCGGCATCTTGAACACGCTGCCATTGTTCGCGGGTGTGTACCGACACCCAAACGCTTTGGGCTTGGGGCAGCTTGCCGAGCTTGCGCAGTTCGGTTTCTGAGATAAGGATGTTGGCGTGGTGCGGTTCGGCTAGGGAGTAGGGCGCGACGCGGTATTCGCCGGTGCTGTTTTGTCCGTACAAACCAGTTTTCAGACGACCTTGAAGTTGGCGTGGGACGGAGAGGGCGCGCAGCAGCGGACCGTTGGCGGGCAGCATGGGGGCGACGTTGAAATCGCCCGCTTTTTGCCACGACCATGCCTGTCCTTCGCGGGATTGGGGTTCGCCCGTCCATTGGTCGGAGTTTACCCATAGGAATTTCAGGCAGACGCGGGCGTGTTCGTAGGAATGGATTTTGGTCAGCCAAGGCGTGGCGGCGAGGATGCGGATGCCGAGTTCTTCTTCAAACTCGCGTTGCAGGGCTTGGAAGTCGGTTTCGCCCGCTTCGACTTTGCCGCCGGCAAATTCCCAATATCCGGCATAGGGCTTGCCTTCGGGGCGGGAACTGAGCAGGTAGTCGCCGTCTTGGTTGAGCAGGATGCCGGCAACGACGCGGATAAGGGGGCGGGTGTCTTGGGTCATGGGAATAGGGGTGGAAGGTCGTCTGAAAATCCGGAAAGGTCGGATTTGCGAAGCCGACCTGCCAATGGGTACTGTCTTATTTTTCGGCAACGACAAATGCCAACACGGTGTCTTCTTCGTCGCTCATGCTGAGGCTGACGCGGCTGATGCCTTGTTCTTCCAGCCATTTGGACAGGGCGGGGGCGTAGAAGAATTCGGGTTTGCCCAATGCGTCATGCCCGATGCCGATGTTGCGGAAGGAAACCGCGCCGCGTATGCCTGTGCCGACGGCTTTGGCGAAAGCTTCTTTGGCGGCGAAGCGTTTGGCAAGGTAGTTGACGGGTTTGCCTGCTTGCGGAAATTCGAGCAGCTCTTCGGGGGTGAGGATGCGCTCGGCAAACGCCTGTCCGAATTTTTTGCTCAGGCGGATGATGCGTTTGAGGGAAACGATGTCTGTGCCTATGCCGTAAATCATGCGGTGGTCTCCTTGTTGAGAGAAGGTCGTCTGAAAAGGTGGGTGTCGCCTATCAAGGCAGCATCCTTGCCCTGAACATGGTTTCCTTCATCTGGCGGACGGCTTCGGGCAGGCCGAGGAAGAGGGCTTGGGCAATCAGCGAATGCCCGATGTTCAGCTCGCGGATGGCGAGGATTTGGGCGACGGGGGTAACGTTGTGTATGGTCAGGCCGTGTCCGGCGTTGACGATCAAGCCCAAATCGCTGGCAAAATGCGCGCCGTTTTGCAGACGCTCGAATTGCTTGATTTGTTCGGCGTGGCTGTGGGCATCGGCGTATGCGCCGGTGTGCAGCTCGATAACTGGCGCGCCGACATCATAGGCGGCTTGGATTTGCTCGTTGTCGGCATCGATAAAGAGCGAAACGCGGATGCCCACGTCGGTCAGGATTTTGGTGAACTCGGCGATTTTTTCTTGTTGCGCCAATACGTCCAAACCGCCTTCTGTCGTGATTTCCTGACGTTTTTCAGGCACGATGCACACGTCTTGCGGCATGACTTTGAGCGCGTTTTCCAGCATTTCTTCAGTCAGCGCCATTTCAAGGTTCAGGCGCGTGCGGATAGCGTTTTTGACGGCGAACACGTCCGCGTCTTTGATGTGGCGGCGGTCTTCGCGCAGGTGCATGGTAATCAAATCCGCACCGTGCGTTTCCGCGACCAATGCCGCTTCCACGGGGCTGGGATAGGTCGTGCCGCGGGCGTTGCGGACGGTGGCGATGTGGTCGATGTTTACACCTAAGAGCATGATGTGTCCTTTCTTTGGATTTTCAGACGACCTGTCGATAGAAAAGGTCGTCTGAAAAAGTTAAACGTCGAAACTGAATTGCTGGAGCTGTTGCAAAACCTGTCTGGATTTAATGCCTTCGGGCAGGAGGTTGTCAATCAGCAGGCGCGTGATTTTTAGCGACTGTCCGAGGCTTTCGGGATGGGTGAAATCGCCCTCGCGCAGCTGGATCAAGATGTTGCCGCCGACGGCAACACCATGGTTGCGCGGATTGAAGCGTTCGGCTTCTTCAATGGGGACGACCGCGTTTTCAGGCGTCAGCCAGTAGGTTTCTTCGGCGCGGATTGCTTCGTCGTTGCCATCGTGGAACAAATCGGGTGCAAATCCTAAGCGGTTGAGTAAAGTCCATTCAAAGCGTCGCAGCGCAGCGGTATGGCTGTTTTCACCGCATACCGCCCGCATTACCGCTTCCAGCGCATCGTAAAGCTCGGGTATCGGGTCTTCGCGAGCAGTCAGCTTGAGCATCAGTTCGTTGATATATAAGCCGCTGAATAAAGCCCTGCCTTGCGGCTGCGGCCAGCCGCCTATCCACTCCGCGCGGTGCAGCGTTTTCAATTCTTGCGAACCGTACCAAGAGGCGCTGACCGGTACAAACGGAACCAACACGCCGCGCAACTCGCTCTGCCGCTTGCGCGCACTTCTCGCTAGCAAAGCCACGCGCCCGTAACGGCGGCTGAACACTTCCACCCACAAACTGCTCTCGCGCCAAGGGGCGGAAGCAAGCAGGAAGACGGGTTCGTGGTTGATGCGCTGGTTGGTCATGGGCAGTTGGTCGGGAGTGTGGAAGGGGTGGGTTATGGTGTGGTGCATTTTACCAAAGCGGGTAGGAGGTCGTCTGAAAATATTTTTGTTGTTTAGAATGCTTTGAATATCAAGAGGGAAAGGGGAAGGCAAAATCAATCGATGGGTCTGGTCGATTTGTATAGTGGATTAACTTTAAACCAGTACGGCGTTGCCTCACCTTAGCTCAAAGAGAACGATTCTCTAAGGTGCTGAAGCACCAAGTGAATCGGTTCCGTACTATCTGTACTGTCTGCGGCTTCGTCACTTTGTCCTGATTTAAATTTAATCCACTATATCTTTTAGGAGGGCGAACGGCTGCAAAAAAACGCACCTTGTTTAAAGGTGCGTTTTTGATGGGATATATGGCGTTTTTTGAACAAATCAGAATTTAGCGCCTGATTGGTTTGCCATGTAGTCGACCGCTGCTTTGACTTCATCGTCGCTCAGGCCGGCGTTGCCACCTTTTGCAGGCATGGCGTTGAAGCCTTCGAGAGCGTGTTTGTGCAGGGTTTCTTTACCTTGTTTGATGCGTGAAGCCCATTCGTCTTTTTTACCTATGCCGGGAATGCCGGGGACTGCGCCGCCGTGACATGCCTGACAGGTTGCTTCGAAAACTTTTTTACCGTCTGCGCCGGAGGCTGCAGGAGCGGCAGCGCCTTTGTCTTCGGCTTTAGGTGCATCGGCTGCGGGGGCGGAGCCGGCAGCGGCCGGTGCGGAGGCGGCTGCATTGCCTGAAGCGGCTTGATCGGCAGGTGCTGCGGCATCCGGATCAGGGAAGGTACCGCCGCTCTTGTTCGCCATGTAAGTGATGACGCGTTTGAGTTCTTGGTCGGTCAAATCGGCTGCGCCGCCTTTCGCAGGCATGGCGTTAAAGCCGTTCAGAGCGTGTTGGAAAAGGGTATCGAAGCCTTGTGCGATACGGGGAGCCCATTCGCCGTTATTTTCGATTTTCGGTGCGTTGGGGACGGATTTGTCTGCGCCGTGACACTGGATACAGATTTTGTTGAAAATCTGATCGCCTTTGCGTTCGCCTACCGGAATGCCGTCTCCCAAGGTAAGCTGTCCTACGGGCTGGATGCGGGTTTGGGTAGCAGTTTCGGAAGATTGGGCAACGTCTGCATACGAGCCGCTGCCCGCCAATTTGATGAGGAAGTAAATGACTGCAATGGCAATAACGATACCGCTCACAAGGGTAAACAATGCAGAGCCTTGGGCTTTGGAGTCGCGGAGTTGTTTCATTTGGTAGGCCTCGCCGTTAGGTTAGGTTGTGCTTTGAGTTATAGTTTGGTGTGTTAAACGCAGTTAACAATATTTTGCTGGATTATACTGAATTCACAAGGGCTTTCCAATCGCTCTTGTGGAAAATATACGCAAAGGCGGCGGTTTTTTGCTGCCTGTTAAGGGGCGGGTTGTGTATGTTGTTGATTATTTTATGAGATTTTTCTTCAAATTTGTCTTGTTTGCGCCATCCTGCATAATAGGCTTTGCCAACAGGCGGGATTTGCGTTAATCTTACGCCTTCTTCGCACCCATAGCTCAGTTGGAAGAGTGTCAGTTTCCGAAGCTGGAGGTCACAGGTTCGATCCCTGTTGGGTGCGCCAATTATAGAGAGGCCGTCTGAAAGATGAAAATTTTTTGGGCGGCCTTTTGACTTACTTCAAATAAAACTACATCGGGTTTCAGACGACCTTTTACTTTTTGCGCTTTATTTCAACACTTCGGCAAACGCCTCGGCAACATAGGCGATATTCGATGCGTTCAGCCCGGCGACACACATCCTGCCCGAATCCAGCAGGTAAACGGCAAATTCGTCGCGTAGCCTGCGGACTTGTTCTACGCTCAATCCTGTGTAGCTGAACATGCCGCGCTGTTTGATGAAATAAGTGAAATTGCGGTCAGGGATTTGGACGGTCAATACGTCGTAAAGTTTCTGCCGCATGGCGCGGATGCGGTCGCGCATGACATAGACTTCGTTTTGCCACAAGGCGTAAAGTTCGGGGTTGTTCATCACATCGGCGGCGATATGCGCGCCATGTGCGGGCGGGCTGGAGTAGATGCGGCGGACGGTAAATTTGAGCTGTCCGAACACCAATTCTGCTTCTTCTTTATTCGGGCAAACCACGCTCAGGCCGCCGACGCGCTCGCCGTAGAGCGACAGGTTTTTCGAGAATGAATTGCTGACGAACAGCGGCAATTCCATTTCCACCGCTTTGCGGATGGCGTAGGCATCGCTGTCCAAATCGCCGCCGAAGCCTTGGTAGGCGATGTCCATAAACGGAATCAGTTTGCGCGTTTTGATGATTTGCAACACTTCGTTCCATTGCTGTTCCGACATATCCACGCCGGTCGGGTTGTGGCAGCAGGGATGTAGGATTAAGACGCTGTGTTCGGGCAGGGTGTTGAAAAACGCGGTCATCTCGTCGAATTTGACGCCGACGGTAGCGGGGTCGTAATAAGGATAAGTGTCGACCTCGAAACCTGCGCCTTCAAAAATGCCACGGTGGTTGTCCCAAGTCGGGTCGCTGACGTAGGCGCGCGCTGCGGGGAACCAGCGGTGCAGGAAGTCCGCTCCGACTTTGAGCGCGCCCGAGCCGCCCAAGGTTTGTACGGTAACGATGCGCCCTTGCGCAAGCGCGGGGTTGTCTTTGCCGAACAACAAATGCTGCACCGCACTGCGGTAAGTGTTCAAACCTTCCATAGGCAGGTAGGGCGACGGTGCAGGCGTGGCGGCGCGGGCGGTTTCGGCACGGTTCACGGATTCCAATATGGGCATTTTGCCTTCGTCATCGAAATAAATGCCTATGCTCAAATTGACTTTTTCAGGGCGCGGGTCGTTTTTGAAGGTTTCGACCAAACTCAAAATCGGGTCGCCGGGGTAGTATTCGACGTGTCGGTACATGATGCTTCCTTTGTCAGACGGATGGGGACGGGAAACCTGATTTTTGCATTAAACGGCAGGATTTGTAAAACGGGGTCGTCTGAAAGCTGCATGATGTTTTCAGACGACCTATAATTTCGTCTTCATTATTTTACGGAACACCATCATGACCACGCGCATCTGGCAGGCAGGCAGGTTTGAAATCGGTTTGGACAAGCCGAAAATCATGGGTATCGTCAACCTGACGCCCGATTCTTTTTCCGACGGCGGCGTGTATTCGCAAAACGCCCAAACAGCCTTGGCACACGCCGAACAGCTTTTAAAGGAGGGCGCGGACATTCTCGACATCGGCGGCGAATCGACGCGGCCGGGTGCGGATTATGTTTCGCCTGAAGAAGAATGGGCGCGGGTTGCGCCTGTATTGGCGGAAGTGGCGGGGTGGGGCGTTCCTGTCAGTTTGGACACGCGCCGCACGGTGATTATGGAAAAAGCGCTGGCGCTCGGCAGCGTCGATATTATTAATGATATAGCGGCGTTGACCGACGAGGGCGCGGTCGAATTGCTGGCGCGTCAGGCGGACACGGGCATTTGCCTGATGCACATGCAGGGTTTGCCCGAAAACATGCAGATTAATCCCAAATATCAAGATGTGGTCGGCGAAGTGGTGCGGTATTTGAAAGAGAGGGCGGCGGAATGTATCGCGGCAGGCATCGCTCCGCAACGCATCACGCTTGATCCGGGTTTCGGTTTCGGCAAAAACCTGCAACACAATATCGCGCTGATGCGGCACTTGCCCGAATTGATGGCAGAAACGGGTTTCCCGCTGCTGATCGGTGTGTCGCGCAAACGCATGATAGGCGAGCTGACCGGCGAGGCGGACGCAGCGGCGCGCGTACACGGCAGCGTGGCGGCGGCGCTGGCTTCCGTAGCACGCGGCGCGCAAATCGTGCGGGTGCATGATGTGAAGGCGACGGCGGATGCGTTGAAGGTGTGGGATGCCTTAGGGCCTGCCGGCGTCCGATAGTTTTCGTTTTGGAAGCAAAAAACCACTTGGAAAATGAAATGTCGGCAGCCCCTGAAGTGGTGATAAAGAGGTCGTCTGAAAAAGAGTTTTGAGGTTTCAGACGACCTGTTTGTTTAATACGGTTAACTTGTTTCGGATTTTGATAAGATAAGAAACTATACCGCTCAGGCTCAATCTAATAACGCTAAACATAAATCCCAACAGGTTTGCATAAAATCCCCTATACTGCCCGTTATAACATTCACGGGTATTCTCATTTTAAAAACATCCTCACGGAGCAAATTTATGGCAAAAAAATATTTCGGCACGGACGGCGTGCGCGGCGAAGTCGGTCAATTTCCGATTACCCCCGATTTCGTATTGAAACTCGGTTATGCGGCGGGGCAGGTGTTGGTGCAACATGACGGCGGGCAGAAGCCGACCGTCCTGATCGGCAAAGACACGCGTATTTCCGGCTACATGCTTGAAGCCGCGCTGGTGGCGGGTTTTACCGCCGCAGGTGTCAACGTCATCCAAACCGGCCCGCTGCCTACGCCGGGTGTGGCTTATCTGACCCGTGCGCTGCGTTTGTCCGCCGGCGTGATGATTTCCGCGTCGCACAACGTCTATTCCGACAACGGCATCAAATTCTTTGCCGAAGGCGGCGTGAAACTGAGCGATGAAATCGAGTTGGAAATCGAAGCCAAAATTGATGAGGAAATGAAAACCCAGCCGTCCGCCCGCCTCGGACGCGCCCGCCGTATCAACGGCGCGGACGACCGTTACATCGAATTCTGCAAATCCACCTTCCCCAGCCATTTGGATTTGCGCGGTCTGAAATTGGTGGTCGATACCGCACATGGCGCAGGCTATGACGTTGCGCCCAAAGTGTTCCACGAACTCGGCGCGCAAGTCGTCAGCATCGGCGACGAACCGAACGGCTACAACATCAACGAAAAATGTGGCGCCACCCATCCCAAAGCCTTGCAGGCCGCCGTATTGCAAAACGAAGCCGACTACGGCATCGCGTTGGACGGCGACGGCGACCGCCTGATGATGGTCGACCGCAACGGTAAAGTGTACGACGGCGACAGCCTGATTTACGTCATCGCCAAAGCCCGCGCCCGCGAAGGCATCAACATCGGCGGCGTGGTCGGTACGGTCATGACCAATATGGCGATGGAAATTGCCCTGAAAGAGCAGGGCGTCGATTTCTGCCGCGCCAAAGTCGGCGACCGCTATGTGTTGGAACAACTGAACCAACGCGGTTGGCTCATCGGCGGCGAAGCCAGCGGCCATATTTTGTGCATGGACAAACACAACACCGGCGACGGCATCATCTCCGCGCTGCAAGTTTTGGCGGCGCTGCAAATCCTGAACCAAGACCTCGCCACCGTTTGCGCCGATTGGCAGCCGTATCCGCAAACCATGATCAACGTGCGCATCCAAAAAGGTCAGAAATGGCAGGAAGCCTCGAAAGACGTATTGGCTGAAGTGGAAAAAGAACTCGAAGGTAAAGGCCGCGTCGTCTTGCGCGCATCGGGTACCGAGCCGGTCGTGCGCGTTATGGTCGAAGCGCGTCAGGCGGACTGGGCGAAAAAAGGTGCGGAACGCATCGCAGCAGCTATTACCGGCAAGCAGTAATGCTGTCGGACAATAAATCGGGTTTTTAACAAACCTTGAAATTACCGTCATTTCCGTGCAAATGGGAACGGCGGTACAGTGGATTGATTTTGAACCAGGGCAAGGCGGGAGTGCCATGCCGGTTTAAGGTTAATCCACTGTGTTTTTTAGGATTCAAGGTCGTCTGAAACACATTAATCCATAATGTTCACGCCTATTTTCATAACCTGCCTTGTTATTTCTTTCAGACGACCCTATCTTTGGTAAAATACAACATTCAGTTCAAATGAATTTCCCCTCCACATTACAACCGACGGATACGCCATGTTTGCCTTTTTAGAAGCCCTTTTTTCCCATTACGGCTATGCAGCTGTGTTTTTCGTTTTGGTCATTTGCGGCTTTGGCGTGCCGATTCCCGAAGATTTGACGCTGGTGACAGGCGGCGTGATTTCCGGCTTGGGGTACACCAATTCGCATTGGATGGTTGTCGTCGGTATGCTCGGCGTGTTGGCGGGCGACGGATTTATGTTTGTCGCCGGACGCTTGTGGGGGCAGAAAATCCTTAAGTTCAAACCGATTGCCCGCGTGATGACGCCCAAGCGTTACGCGCAGGTGCAGGAAAAATTCGACAAATACGGCAACTGGGTATTGTTCGTCGCCCGCTTCCTGCCCGGTTTGCGTACCGCCGTTTTCGTGACTGCGGGCATCAGCCGCAAAGTTTCCTATACCCGTTTCATTCTGATGGACGGGCTTGCCGCATTGATTTCCGTGCCGGTTTGGATTTATTTGGGCGAATACGGTGCGAACAACATCGATTGGCTGATGGCAAAAATGCACAGCCTACAATCCGGCATCTTTACTGTTTTGGGTATATTGGCAGTAGCGTTGGCATGGTTCTGGTGGAAAAAACGCCAACGCCTTCAGTTCTACCGTACCAAATTGAGCGAAAAGCGGGCGCAGCGCAAAGCCGCCAAGGCAGCCAAAAAAGCCGCGCAAAGCGAACAATAAAATCAAGCATCCTGACAAGGTTGACGATATTCAATAGTTTCCGTGCCTTTTTATCCCCAAAGCGGTATCTTCTGCGTTGGCAATCCTCACCAAGCGTCCAAGCTTGTTGCGGCTTCCGCTTTGAATTTCCTGTTTCGTGAATAAAAATCCACTCGGAAAATCAAATATCGGCAGCCTCGGGGTGCTTTTTCATTTCAAGGTCGTCTGAAAACCGTCCGCGCCGCCAAATTGCCAGCCTCTCCGAAATATAGTTAAATAAGCCGCATCATTATTTTCAGACGACCCGATGATGTCCATGAAACAAAAAATCTTCGTCCTCTACACAGGCGGAACCATAGGCATGACCCAAAGCAGCGAGGGCCTGCGCCCAGATACCGCGCTTGTCAGCCAAGCCCTTTCCCCCTTTTCAGACGACCTCGACTTCGAGTGGCACGTCTGCAATCCGTTGATTGATTCCTCCTCCGTCACCCTGCAACACTGGCGCGACTGGCTGGACATCATCGCCGCCAAACTGCCTTCCTGCGACGGCATCCTGATACTGCACGGCACGGACAGCATGGCGTACACCGCCAACCTCCTCGCGCTCGCCCTGCAAGGCTTGGACAAACCCATCATCCTGACCGGTTCCCAATGGCCTTACGCCGCCGAAAACAGCGATGCCCCGCGCAACCTCTCCACCGCCGTCGCCGCCTTCAGTCTTAAGCTCAAACAAACCGTCATCGCCTTTGACGGCAAACTTTATCCCGCCGTCGGCAGCAGCAAAGTCAGCACCGAAACCGCCGCAGGCTTCGACAATCCGCATTTCGGCGCCATCGCCGAATGGGACGAAACCCAAGGTTGGAACCATATTCGCATTCCGTCCCAAGATACGGCGGATGTTTCAGACGACCTCAAAATCCGCTATCCCGACCCGCAGGCAAAAATCGCCGTCCGCACGCTTATCCCCGGCTTTGCCGTCCAAGAACTTGCGGACGGACTCGGACAGCTTCCCGCCCACGCCCTTATCCTGCAAAGCTACGGACACGGCAACACCCCCGCAGACGAAGGCTTCATCCGCTCCGTCCGAGACTTTACGCAGCAAGGAAAACTGTTGCTCAACATCAGTCAAGTCCAACAAGGCAGAACCGCCGCCGTTTACGCGCAAGGCAACGCGTTCCGCAATTCGGGCATCATCAACGGCGGCAAATGCAACCTCGAAACCGCCACCGCGCTCATGACCCTCGCCGTATCGCAAGGCTGGGGTGCGGAAGATGTTCACAAAGAATTGGTAAGACTAAAATTAGTGTGAAATCGATGAACCTCACCGACACCCATTGCCACCTCGCCGATCCCGCCCTGCGCGAAAACCTGACGCACATCCTGACCGCCGCGCGGGAGGCAGGGGTAGGGCGGTTTATCGTTCCCGCGACCCGGCCGCAGGATTGGCAGGACGTGGCGGATTTGGTGCAAAGGTCGTCTGAAAACCCGCTTTGGGGCAACATCCATATCGCGCTCGGCATCCATCCTTGGTTTTCAGACGACGTTTCCGAACCGGATTTCCAGCGTTTGGAACAAGCATTGCGGACGCATCCGACGGCATGGGTCGGAGAAATCGGCTTGGATTTTTACGACAAAACCCAAACGCCGCCGCAGCGCGAACGGCAAATCCAAGTCTTCAGCCGCCAGCTTGAAATCGCGCAAACCCTGCGCCGCCGCGTGATTATCCATAATCTTAAAGCCACCGCCGACATCGCCGCCGCCGTCAAACAGACAGGTTTTGCCCAAGGCGGGATTGTCCATGCGTTTTCAGGCAGCGCGGAAGAAGCGCGCGTGTTGACGAAATTAGGTTTCAAAATCGGCATCGGTTCGCTGTTGCTCAACCCGAACGCACGAAAAATACGCGAAACCCTCAAAACCTTGAATGACACCGATTTCGTCTTGGAAACCGACAGCCCGTTTATGCTGAAAAACGAAATCAACACGCCCGCCAACATCCGCCAAATCGCCGCCATCGCCGCTGAAATTCGCGGCGTTGCCGTTGAAGAGATAGCCGAAGCGACCGAGCGGAATGTGGAAATATTGCTGGCAGCAGAAAAGGTCGTCTGAAAACGTTCCTTCCTATTGGAATCATGTTTTCAGACGACCTTTGGTCGTATGGGAAGCCATAGTGGTTTTGCACGCTGCTGTGGCTTTTTAAAGTTAATCCACTATATTTTTCAACAAAACAGCCGCCGCAGGGCTAATCCAGCCATCTGAACGCGCGGCGTAGTTCGTTCGTGCCGCCGGTTTCATAGCAGCGGCCGTGCGCCAGTATGATTTTTTCCGGCTGCCAGTCCAGCATCTGTTTCAGACAGGTGCGGGCGGCGGTTTTGTCTTTGAAGGTAGCGCGCCAGTCGGCGGGGGCTTTGCCGTCGGGGTCGGCGATACCCGTCAGTTTCATCACGCCCGCCCAAAAGCGGCTGGGAAATTTGGCAGTTTCGAAGTTTTCAATCAAATCGGCCAGTATCAGGGTTCGGCTCGCGCGGTGGAAAAACACGGTTTCCTCCATCGCTGCGCTGCCCGCAAACGGCATTTGCGCCAAATCGTCCGCCCATTGCGGCGGCGCGGCGGCACCGAGGTCGGTATCGAAACAAACGGCAATATGCTGCGATGCCGCCCGTTCGCGCACGCCCGAACTTGCCCACGCAAGCGCCTGCGGGTAATGCCGTTTCCACGCGGCGATGTGGACGTAGTGGATTTTGTTGGGTGAAACCAGATGGCGGACTTCGCCGAGCGCATCGATTTGCCGCAGCAGTTCGGGCACGGGTTCAACCGGCGAATGACACCACAGCCCGCCGTCGCTCAGGCGCACGACGGTCATGCGGGTGCTGAACGGCACTTTAATGCCCAGCGGAAAATTCATGTGTATGACTTTTCCGTCGGCAATCCAGATGCCGTCTGAAAAAGGTTTCAGGGTATGGAGCGGGTGGTAGAGATGGATTTTATCGGTCATGACGGCCCTTACAGTTGTTCTCGGCTTATTATTCGACCGCCCTCTTGCCGCAGACGTTCCCACTCCGGACGGAACACTTTTTTCAGACGGCCTTTTTGCTTTCCAAATATTCTGCCAGCCCGCGCTCGCGCAACACGCAGCTCGGGCATTCGTGGCAGCCGCCGACGATGCCGTTGTAGCAGGTGTGGGTCTGCTCGCGGATGTAGTCCAGCGCGCCCATTTCGTCCGCCAACGCCCAAGTTTGCACTTTGGTCAGGTACATCAGCGGGGTGTGGATTTGGAAGGTGTAGTCCATCGCCAGATTGAGGGTGACGTTCATGGATTTGACGAACACGTCGCGGCAGTCGGGATAGCCGGAGAAGTCGGTTTCGCACACGCCTGCGATGATGTGCCTGATGCCCTGTCCTTTGGCGTAGATGGCGGCGTAGAGCAGGAACAGGGCGTTGCGTCCGTCCACGAAGGTATTGGGCAGGCCGTCTGAAGCGGTTTCGATGGCGGCGGTATCGTCCATCAGGGCGTTGTGCGTAATCTGCTGCATCAGGCTCAAGTCGAGTACGGTTTGTTTGACACCCAAATCCTGCGCGATCCAGCGGGCGCGTTCCAGCTCGACGGCGTGGCGTTGTCCGTATTGGAAGGTGATGGCTTGGACGTTTTCGCGCCCGTAGGTTTGAATCGCCTGAATCAGGCAGGTGGTGGAGTCCTGACCGCCGGAGAAGATGACCAAGGCTTGTTGGTTTTGCATGGTGAATCCTAGTTTTGGTAACGCGGGAGGTTTGCGAACCGCGTGGTTGGAAAGTTGACGGATTATAACGGATTTCGTCTATAATCGCGGCACTTCGTTTTTTTTCATACGGCATAATCATGAGCATCTACGCCCTTAAACCCAAATTCCAAAATCTGCTGCGCCCGCTGGTGCGCGCGCTTTATAACCGTGGTGTAACTGCCAATCAGGTTACGCTGGCGGCTTGCGCGGTGTCGGTCGCGGTCGGGCTGCTGCTGTCGCTCGGCGCGCAGGTTCCTGCCTTGTTTTGGCTGTTGCCCGTGTGGCTGTTTGTCCGCATGGCGTTGAACGCGGTGGACGGAATGCTGGCGCGCGAGTTCGGTCAGCAGTCGGCATTGGGCGGCTATCTGAACGAAATCACAGATGTCGCCGCCGATGCCGCGCTGTATCTGCCTTTTGCCTTTATCGCCCCGTTTGACGGCGCACAAATCGGCCTGTTTATCTGGCTGGCGGCGATGACCGAATTTTGCGGCGTGTTGGGGCAGGTACACGGCAACGGGCGGCGTTATGACGGACCGTTCGGCAAGAGCGACCGCGCGTTCTTTATCGGCGTATTGGCGGTATGGTATGCGGTAGCGGGCAGCTTCCATGCGGTTTTCTACGTCGTCATGTGGTTGGCTTGCGCGGCATTGGTTTATACCTGCTATAAGCGCGTCGTCAACGGCTTAAAGGTCGTCTGAAATCCATTTCTCCATCTTTTACTCACTTTATAAAAAGAAAATATCATGCAAAAAACTTCGCACACCATCCCTTTGCTGCTCGCGGTTTTCATTGCCGCACTTATCGTCTGGTCGGGCATCAACCCGTCCGACCGCGCCGTTTGGTACGCCGAAATTCTCCCTGTTTCCACCGTATTTGTCGCGCTTATCGCCACTTACCGCCTCTTCCGTTTCAGCAATTTGGCTTATGTATTCATGAGCTTTTGGCTGATTATGCACACCGTCGGCGCACACTACACCTTCGCCGATGTGCCCTTCGACTGGGCAAACCGCCTGCTTGCGCCGTTCTTAGGCGAAGGGCGCAACCATTTCGACCGCGTCGGCCACTACATTATCGGTTTCTACGCCTATCCGATGGCGGAATGGCTGTTGCGCCGCAAAATCTGCCGCCCTGCCCTTGCCCTGTTTTTCTCCCTGTTCTTCATCATGAGCGTCGCCGCCGTTTACGAAATCATCGAATGGCAGTATGCGGTGATTGAGGGCGGCGAGGCGGGGCTGGAAGTACTCGGTTCGCAAGGCGATATTTGGGACGCGCAAAAAGACATGCTCGCCGATACACTGGGTGCGCTGACTTCGCTGGTGGTGTTTATGTTTACACGGCCGGACAAACGGTTGAACGCAAGCCGATAGACCTTGGGCAATAGCAAAAAGGTCGTCTGAAATCATGATTTGGTTTCAGACGACCTTTCTTTTGCAGCTGCTTCCCAGTCCGCGGCTTTCGATTTGTCCTTTCGCGGAAGGATACCAATCAAAACGAGGCAATGCCGTATCGGTTTGGATGGAGCAGTCATTCGCCAAAAAAAGGTCGTCTGAAACCTTAACCCTCCGTTTCAGACGACCTTTAATCAGCTTTAAAACTACTGTTTACCAAGCTGGCTGTAATCCACCAACATATACTTGGCAGTAATTTTCTGCGAAGCGTTGCCTTCGTCGCCCATCAGAATCATCTGCGGCTTGCCGTTGACCGTAATCGAATCGACGGCTTCGACGTTGGTGATGTGTTGCAGGTTGGGCAGTGAGATTTTTTGCGGCTCGTCGGTCGGGTTGCCGCTCCAAGTCCACAGTTGCGAGAATTTCTGCCCGTTTTCATCCTTCACTTCGTTGGCGATGACGTAGTTTTTCAACACGGGGTCGTAGTTGATGGAACGGATACCGCCGCCGTCGATGTCGAGGATGGCGACTTCGTCAAACTCAGGCTTGGCGTTGCGCTCGAACACGTCTTTCGGGTTGCTGATGAATGCCACCAGCGCCATATTGTTGAACTCAGGATCACGGAAGCCCAAGACGAGGCGTTTCTTCACAGGGTCGAACGCCATGCCTTCGATATTGATTTCTTCAAAGGAAACTTCGGCTTTGGTGCGTTCGCGGATGAGGTCGTGCAATTTGTGGTCGGTTTCCAAAACCTGCGTCAGATTGTCGTAGCTGGTCAGCCCCAACACATTACCGTCTTGGATTTTAAAGCGCATCAGGTGTTCGCGGTCGGGCGAGCGGTTGCCTTTGCGGGTGCGCGAGTGCGAAGTGAGCGCGTAGATAAAGCCTTCATCGTCGCGCGCCAATGCTTCCAAGTCGCTCAGGCGGCGTTTGAAGCCGGTGATCACGCGTGTATCCAAGGCCTCGTCTTCGATAAATCTGCCGGACGGATCGATGCTGACGATGCTGAACGCGTGGTTCGGTTCGTCTTCGGCAATCAGCAGTTTGCCGTCGGGAAGCTGTTGCACGGCAGATGGCTCGTACACGCCGTTGAACATATTAATACCCAAAGAGCGCAGCTCTGCCGCATTGTTGGCGGGTTGGGTCAGCAGCGAAGGCAGCGTCTTCACGCCGATAAACGCCGCCAGCGAAGCCAAAAGCCCCCAACGGAATACGGCATAGGACAAGTTGATGTATTTGAACTGTTTGTCCGCCAGCAGACCCAGCCAGTAAAGATGATCACTCATCTTTTGATAGACTTGTTTGCGGTCGCCCATAATCTCTTGCATCATTTCCCAATATTGGTCTTTTTGCACCTTCACACGGTCTTCGTAAATCAGGATATTGGGCTGGCTGCCGCTGAAAAAGCGCGTTTGGGTGCTGCTGAGGCGGGTTCTCAAATCACGCAGTTTGGCGCGTCCGCGGAAGAAATCCTTAACCCAAGCGCGCGCCGCCTGCATTTTGCCGATACGTTCAGGCGAAGCGGACAGCAGCGCGAACACGATGGATGCGGCGGCGGTAATCATAAACGTACTCGCCGGAATCAGAAATTCGGGTGACGATGAAAAAATAAATGCGCCCGAAATCATCAGCGCAGACACGATAAAACCGTTGAGCGAAATCATAATGTTCGCCTTGGTCGCCGCCAGCGCGAGCAGCTCCATCTCCGAACGAACGGCGTTGCGGAACATGGTTTCCACGCCTTTGTTCGTACCCAAAAGATCGGAAGGCGGCACATCGGCGGCTTGTTTTTTCTTCTTCGCCTTGTCTTTTTTGTCTTTCTTTTTCTTTTTGGGCTTTTCAGACGACGTCCCAATGCCTTCAAGGATGATGTTATCCGTCACGGCCTCTTCGGCATTGCTGTTTTGTTGATGGTCTGCCGTTTCAGACTCCGCAGCTTCTTCAACTTTTAAAGTTTCTTCAGCTTTTACAGCTTCTTCAGTTTTTAAATTTTCTTCACCCTTATCAAACGCTTCTTCTGAATCTTCCCAAACTTCGGAAACAGGCTGCGGCGCATCGGGATCGGGTCGTTCGAAAGGTTTCTCCCAGTCAGAAACCGTATTTTGCGGCTCTTGCCCTTTTTTATTTTTATCGTGGAAATCCATGTTTATCCTCAGTTTGAGTGAATCAATTTAAATGGAAAGGGAAAAGCGTTTTTTAGTTCCTCTGATTCGGGGAATTTACACAACGTCATACATTATCTATAAAAACATTACACTTCTTGGGATAATCATGTTTGTAATGATTAAGTCGGCAATCCAAGTTCCCCCTTCAACAAAAACTGCCGCCAAACGGGCAGTTTGCGGCAGTTGTAACGCATCGTTTATCAGTAGTCGATACGCTCTTTGATGATTCTCAAGTCGGGGTAAGACAATTTGATGTCGTATTCGCGTCCGCCTTTGTAGGCTTCTACGTCCAATACAGGTCTGCCGCGATAGTCGTCGGCGTCGATGTCGTGAACGCGATAGCCGCGTTGCTCAAGCATTCTGATGGCTTTAGTACGGTTTTGTTCAAAATTTTTGTCGCTGTAAATTTGGTGTTCGATGTAATCGTTGGCACCTGCGACAGCAGCGGACAAAGCGACGATGGCGGTCAATAATAATTTTTTCATGTTCGACTTCCTTTCGAAATGTGTCGTTGGGGTTTTGATGGGTGTATTTAAACACGGCAAAATTAGCAGTCATTTAGCACTTGGTTAAACGCGGTAAAGGTCGTCTGAAACGTTTCAGACGACCTTTTGTTGCTTCTTTCCGTCATTTCCTTTATCCGTTTATCAGATAACGATTGCATAAATTCAGCGTGTCATGATACCGTTCAAAAATATGACTATCAGGAGTTTTTCATGTCCGAGCAACAAAAATACTTTTCTACCCAAGACGGCACTTCGCTTTTCTACCGCTACCGACCCGCTGCCGACGGTTCGGCCGATAAAGCCATCGTGCTGTTCCACCGCGGCCACGAGCATTCCGGCCGGATGATGTTTGTTGCCGACGAACTTGGTTTCGACGATTTTGCCTATTTCGCATGGGACGCGCGCGGTCATGGCCACAGCCCCGGCGAACGCGGCGACAGCCCCAGCATCGGTACCTCCGTTGCCGATGTGGACGACTTCATCCGCCACATCCAAAGCGAATACGGCATCAAGCCTGAAAATATCTGCGTGATTGCGCAAAGCGTCGGCGCGGTATTGGTGTCCACTTGGCTGCACGACTACGCGCCGAAAATCCGCTGTGCCGTATTGGCATCGCCCGCATTCAAAGTCAAACTCTACGTTCCTTTTGCCCGCACCGGCTTGAAAATCATGCAGAAATGGCGCGGCAATTTCTTTGTCAACAGCTACGTCAAAGCCCACTACCTGACGCACAATAAAGAGCGCCAAACCAGCTACGACAACGATCCGCTCATCGCCCGCGCCATTTCCGTGCGCATCCTGCTCGGTTTGTACGAAGCCGCCGAACGCGTCGTCGCCGACGCACAGGCGATTACCACGCCCTTGCAGCTTTTGATTTCAGGCAGCGACTGGGTTGTTCATCATAAACCGCAACACGATTTCTACAACCGCTTGGGCAGCCGCATCAAAGAGCGCCATATTCTGCCCGGTTTCTATCACGATACATTGGGCGAGCAAAACCGCGAAATCGCCTTTGTCGAAATGCGCCGCTTTATCCGCGAACGTTTCAATCAGCCTTTATATCAAGTCGATTTGACCCAAGCCCACCTGCACGGCGAAAGCCGCCGCGAAGCCGACGAACTGGCCACGCCTTTGCCTATTTGTTCGCCGCGCGGCGCATTCTGGGCGGTTTATCGCGCTTCCCTCGACCTCGGCGCGCGCTGGAGCGAAGGTTTGAAAATCGGCAAGGAAACCGGCTACGACTCCGGCAGCACGCTGGATTATGTGTACCGTAACCAGCCGCAGGGCAGCAACGCCTTTGGTGTGGCGGTGGACAAACACTATCTCAACGCCATCGGCTGGCGCGGCATCCGCCAACGCAAAATCAATATCGGCAAAGCGATTCAGGCGGCCTCTGCCAAGCTGCGCGAAGCGGGCAAACCGGTACACGTTCTCGATATTGCCTCGGGACACGGCCGTTATGTGCTCGACGCGCTGACTGCCGACACGCTGCCCGATTCCGTGCGCCTGCGCGATTACAGCCCGATTAACGTCGAAGCCGGACGCAAGCTGATTGCCGAACGCGGTCTGCAAGACACGGTTACCTTCGACGAAGTCAATGCCTACGACCGCGCCAATTATCAGGATTTGCAGCCCCGCCCCACACTGGGCATCGTTTCCGGCCTGCATGAATTGTTTGCCGATAACGATTTGATTTTGAACTCGCTCTACGGCTTCGGCGATGCGATTGAAACGGGCGGCTACCTGATTTACACCGGCCAGCCGTGGCATCCACAGCTCGAAATGATTGCGCGCGCGCTGACCAGCCACAAAGCAGGCAGCCCGAACTGGGTGATGCGCCGCCGCAGCCAGCAGGAAATGGATCAACTTGTAGAAAAAGCCGGTTTTGAAAAAATCCATCAGTGGATAGACGAAGACGGCATCTTTACCGTAAGTCTGGCTGTGAAGAAATAAAAAAATAAAGGCCGTCTGAAAACGCAAAACGGTTTCAGACGGCCTTTGATAGAAAAATATTAGTTGCTTACAGGCGAACAGTTTTTCACGATGAAACGGCCGCCCGGAGCGGTCAAACCCACCACGTCGGAAGTGGTGTGGGTGTTTTTGTCGATATAGCCGGCAGACAAGGAGTAGCCGCGACGGTTGGTAAAGGTGGTACCGGTGCTGTCAGACTGCTTTTTGTTCACAGTAAGATTGGCCTGCGTTCCGGCGGCATTAACCGCAACGTTTACCGCTCTGCCTTGGCGGTCGAATTCATACAGTGCGTTCAACTGTTTGCCGTTGTCGCAAGTATAGGAAACCATGCCTGCAGGCGCAGCCACAGCACTCAGGGAAACGGCAGCCAGCGCCACCGCAGTAACAACAGATAATAATTTCATAATTGTATGACTCCATATTGAGCATCAGGAAATTTTTCAGGTAGCCTAAGCCGCCCGTGCTGCGCTAAAACAGCAGGCCGTATTGTATCCTTCCGAGAATAATATTCAACTCATGCAACGGTAAAATAATATTATGCTTCCGATATGGCAGATTAACTTAATTTCCGATACGTTACCGGCCCATCTTGTATCAAAATCGTGTTAATCCGCTATAAAATTGCATCAAACAACCATAACCCATGAAACCCTCCTTCAAAACCTCCCTGCTGAAACTCGCCCTAATCGGTGCGCTGTTCTACACCAGCTACGGCCTGTCCAACCATTACGCAGCATCGCTGGCCTATGTGCCGGAAATCACTTTTGCGTGGGAACGCAACATCCCGTTTTGGGCGTGGACGATTGTGCCTTATTGGTCGCTGAATCTGATGTATGCGGCGGCGTTTTTCCTTTGCCGAAATGCGTGTGAACAAAACCGCTACGTCGCACGGCTGGTATCGGCGCAAATTATTGCCACTACTTGCTTTATGTTGTTTCCGCTGCATTTCGGCTGGCCGAAGCCGCCAACCGACGGGCTGTGGGGTTGGCTTTTTGATTCGTTGGTAGCGTTTGACTTGCCGTACAACCAAGCGCCATCGCTACATATCGCGCTGTCTATCATTGTCGGCGCGTTTTATTGGGCGCGGTTTCCCAAAATACGTTTGCCGCTTTTGCTGTGGCAAAGCCTGATTGCCTTGTCGGTACTGACGACTTACCAACACCATTTTATCGACGTGCCGACCGGTGCGCTGCTGGGCTGGCTGGTGTTATGGGCCATACCGCAACACGGCGTATCGCCTTTCAGACGGCCTTTTGGTACTCAAGGCCGTCTGAAAACGAGCGAAGCGAGTTTCGCCAAAACGAGCGAAGCAAGTTTCCGCGAAGCCAAAACTTCCCCCGAAACACGTTCCCGCGAAATCAAAATCGCCATGCTGTATCTGGCTGGCGCGGTATTGTCGGCACTGCCGTCCTTTTTCAGCGGTGCGTGGTTGTGGATGTTGTGGGTCAGCGTATCTTTATTGGTGGCCGCTTTCGCCTATCTGACCGGCAACGCGGCGGTATTCCAAAAACAGGCAGACGGCAGATTGTCAGCGGCGGCAACGGTTTTGCTGCTACCTTATCTGGCGGGCGTTCGACTGAACATGGCTTATTGGCTGCGCGGCAAGGCGAAGACGGCGCGGGTTCGTGATGATGTGTTGATTGGCTGCGTATCAGCAATTTCAGACGACCTCCCAGCCGTATTGGACGTATGCGCCGAATATCCCCGCCCCCGTTATCGCGGCGCATACCGCGTTCTGCCGTTATTGGACATGGTTGCGCCGTCTGAA
>CAUSDA010000046.1:0-22069 GCA_963529965.1 uncultured Neisseria sp. | reverse complement strand
ATCTGTACTGTCTGCGGCTTCGTCGCCTTGTCCTGATTTTTGTTAATCCACTATAAAAAGGTCGTCTGAAAATTTTTTCAGACGACCTTTTAGACTTTATAGAGAACAGATTATTTCGTGCCGTAATTGGGTTGCAGCAGGGCGCAGGGTTGGCGTTCCCTGCGGCTGCGGCGACTGCGTCCGGCGATGGTGCCGCAGGCTACGCCGGGATCGGTTTTGTCGGCTTTTTGGGATTTGTCGCCGCGCTCGTTACGTTCATTGCGTTCGCTGCGGTTGTTCCGTTCGGAACGGTTTCTGTCGCTGCCGCGGCTGCGGGTTGGAGCGGCTTGGGTGTCTGCGGCGGTATCGCTGTCGGCGTCACTTCCCCACCAGTTCAGTTCGAAGCCTTCGATGCGTTCGACTGCCAAGTCGTTGCCGGTCAGCTCCTTGATGGCTTCAAACATTTTCTGTTCGGTTTTGTCCATCAGGGAAATGGCAACGCCGTCCGCGCCTGCCCTGCCGGTGCGTCCGATGCGGTGGACGTAGTCTTCGGGTTGGGTCGGCAGTTCGTAGTTGATGACGAAGGGCAGCTCGGCGATGTCTAGTCCGCGTGCGGCGACGTCGGTGGCGACGAGGACGCGCAGGCTGCCTTCTTTGAAGGCGTTGAGGGTTTCGAGGCGGCTTTGCTGGGATTTGTCGCCGTGGATGGATTGGGCGGCAAGGTTGCGGCGCACGAGGTCTCGGGTGACTTGATCGACGCTTTGTTTGGTTTTGCAGAACACGATGACTTGGTTCATCTGCAAATCGACAATCAGCCGCTCTAAAAGATTGCGTTTTTTGAGCGCGTCAACGGCGATGATGTGCTGCTCGACATTGGCGCTGGTGGTATTTTGCGCGGCGACTTCGACGATTTCGGGCGCGTTCATAAAATCTTTGGCGAGCTTGCGGATGGGGGGCGCGAAGGTTGCGGAAAAGAGCAGGGTTTGGCGTGGCTTGGGCAGCATCTGCATGATTTTGCGGATGTCGTCGATGAAACCCATATCGAGCATACGGTCGGCTTCGTCGAGGACGACGATTTCGACTTTGTTTAAATTGATGTTTTTCTGTTTGACGTGGTCAAGCAGCCTGCCGACGGTAGCGACGACGATTTCGCAGCCGGCGCGCAGGTCGGCGGTTTGTTTGTCCATGTTGACGCCGCCGAAGAGGACGGTATGCCGTAGCGGCAGGTTTTTGATGTAGCCCTGCACGTTTTGGTCGATTTGGTCGGCAAGTTCGCGCGTCGGAGTCAACACCAGCATACGCACGGGGTGCATCGCGGGCGAGGTACTGGAAGTGGCGTAGCGTTTGAGGCGTTCCAAGCTGGGCAGCATGAAGGCGGCGGTTTTGCCTGTGCCGGTTTGGGCGGCGGCGAGCAAGTCGTGGCCGGCGAGCGCTTTGGGGATGGCGGCGGCTTGGATGGGCGTCGGGTTTTCGTAACCTTGTTCGGTCAGCGCGGAAACGATTTCGCTGCCAAGCCCGAGTGAGGCGAATGGATTCATGGCGGTATCTTTCTGTCCGGACGGGATGCGGAATGCCGCATGGGGTCGTCTGAAACGGGAGGATGTTTTGATTGTGTGTTTGATAGGATGCCGCCGGCAAAGTGTGCGGCCGGTTTACGGCAAACCGCAGAAGGGGGGATGTGGTCTCTGCGGCATGGAAAGGTAAGCGCGATTATGCCATAAAACCCTTGCGCCGCCCAACGGCAGGCGGTCGGGGCATGGTTGTTCGACTGCGTTGCCGAGTCGGTAAGGGGATTTTTTACATTGCCATGCCGGCGGCGTTTATGTCCCTTAAATTTTTGAAACCGCTTATCATTTCCTGACGGCATTTACTGTCATAGTTCAAACTTATCGAAAACTTTCATATGTAAATGAAACTAAATCGTACTGATGGGACTCTGTTTTGAGACAGACGCAAATTTGCGCTGTAAACCATCAATCACAATAGGAATATACGACATGAAAACTTTATTGATCGCCGTTGCCGCTGCAAGCCTGATGCTGGGTGCCTGCTCTAGCAGCAAAACTACTGAAGAAGCTAAAACCCCTAGCGTAAGCGTTGAAGAGGCAATCGCTCAATGTCAACAAGCTTCCGGTGCAAACCAAGACCGCGCTGTGTTCGATGCATGTATGAAAGACAAAGGCTACCAACGCAGCGCCGCTGAAGGCGCAGCCGCTGCCGCTGCTTCTGCACCTGCCGCACAATAAGCACAGCTAGGAATTATTGATGTATCACCCGATCTGTTCGGGGTCATACATCAACAATTTCTCGCCATGCTTGTTCCGCCTGATTCCATTCACTCCCGGAAGGTAGGGCGGGCGCAAACGGAAAGGTCGTCTGAAAACTGTTTTCAGACGACCTTTCCGTTTGTTTTATCCGGCGGATTCGGTTATTACAAGGCGCGGTCGAAATACAGCGGCACACCCGATGCTTCGCTCATGCGCAGCAGGTAGTCCATAATCTTCTGCGGCCATTCGACACCGCGCACGACGGTCAGGTTGCGCAATATCGGGAACACCAATATGTCTTCCATGCCGATTTCGCCGTTCAAGCCTGCTCCGCCTTCTGTCATCAGCGTTTCCAGTTCCGCCAAATCCCCGTTCAGCCGTTGCACATACTGACCGGTTTTCTCCAAATTGGCGGCGAAGCTGCCGATGCTTTTCTCTTTTTTGTCCGTGAAATATTTTACCGCTTCCGGCGTTTCAAATTCGGGCAGCTCGAGTTTGATCACGCGCGGCTGGACGAGTTTCAGGTTGTATTCGCCCACTTTGTCCAACCATGCCTGGATTTCGGGGCGGGTTTCATCTTTCAGACGACCCTCGCGGTCAAGATAGCGGACAACGTCCAAACTCTCGCCCATAAACGAACCGTCTTCTTTTTGCAGGATGGGCACTTGTTTCGCGCCGATCATGCCGATCGGCGTTGCCTCATCGTCGTTTGCCAGCACGACTTCTTCAACGTCCGCGCCAAACAGCCCCGCCGCCATCCGCGCACGCACGCAAAACGGGCAATGGTCGTAAATATACAGCTTCATCGGATACTCCTTTTCATGTTCATCAAACGGACGAACCATATCATTTAAGGTCGTCTGAAACAACCCGCTTACAGACAATATCCCGCAAAACAGCCCGCAAATCCCTTTGGCAACCTGTTACAATAAACCTGTTTTTATCGAAACGAAAAGACACCATCATGACCGCCACCAGCCCGATTCAAGACACGCAAAGCGCGACTCCGCAAGAATTGCGCGAATGGTTCGACAGCTACTGTGCCGTGCTGCCGGACAACGATAAAAACCTCATCGGCGCCGCATGGTCGTTGGCAAAAGAACACTATCCCGCCGATGCCGCCACGCCGTATGGCGAACCGCTGCTCGACCATTTGCTCGGCGCGGCGCAGATGGTCAACGAACTCGACCTGCTCTCCGATGCCGTCGCCGCCACCCTGCTTGCCGACATCGGACGCTACGTTCCCGATTGGAACCTCTTGGTTTCCGAACGCTGCAACAGCACCGTCGCCGAGCTGGTCAAAGGTGTGGACGAAGTGCAGAAACTCACCCACTTCGCCCGTGTCGACAGCCTCGCCACTTCCGAAGAGCGCGCGCAGCAAGCCGAAACCATGCGTAAAATGCTGCTGGCGATGGTCACCGACATCCGCGTCGTGTTGATCAAACTCGCCATGCGCACCCGCACCATGCAGTTCCTCAGCGAGGTTCCCGACAGCCCCGAAAAACGCGCCGTCGCCAAAGAAACCCTCGACATTTTTGCCCCGCTCGCCAACCGTTTGGGCGTGTGGCAGCTCAAATGGCAGCTCGAAGACCTCGGCTTCCGCCATCAAGAACCTGAAAAATACCGCGAAATCGCGCTGCTTTTGGACGAAAAACGCACCGAACGCCTCGAATACATCGAAAACTTCCTCAACATCCTGCGCGGCGAGCTCAAAAAATACAACGTCCACTTCGAAGTCGCCGGCCGCCCGAAACACATCTACTCCATTTACAAAAAAATGGTGAAGAAAAAACTCAGCTTCGACGGCCTCTTTGACATCCGCGCCGTGCGGATTCTGGTCGATACCGTCCCCGAGTGTTACACCACGCTGGGTATCGTCCACAGCCTCTGGCAACCTATCCCTGGCGAGTTCGACGACTACATCGCCAACCCCAAAGGCAACGGCTATAAAAGTTTGCACACCGTCATCGTCGGCCCGGAAGACAAAGGCGTGGAAGTGCAAATCCGCACCTTCGATATGCACCAATTCAACGAATTCGGTGTCGCCGCCCACTGGCGTTATAAAGAGGGCGGCAAAGGCGATTCCGCCTACGAACAAAAAATCGCCTGGTTGCGCCAACTCTTGGACTGGCGCGAAAACATGGCGGAAAGCGGCAAGGAAGACCTCGCCGCCGCCTTCAAAACCGAGCTTTTCAACGACACGATTTACGTCCTGACCCCGCACGGCAAAGTCCTCTCCCTGCCCACCGGCGCGACCCCCATCGACTTCGCCTACGCCCTGCACAGCAGCATCGGCGACCGTTGCCGCGGCGCGAAAGTCGAAGGGCAAATCGTGCCGCTGTCCACCCCGCTTGAAAACGGACAGCGCGTCGAAATCATTACCGCCAAAGAAGGGCATCCTTCCGTCAACTGGCTCTACGAAGGCTGGGTCAAATCCAGCAAGGCAATCAGCAAAATCCGCGCCTACATCCGTCAGCAAAACGCCGACACCGTACGCGAAGAAGGCCGCGTCCAACTCGACAAACAGCTTGCCAAACTCACGCCCAAGCCCAACCTGCAAGAGCTTGCCGAAAACCTCGGCTACAAAAAACTCGACGACCTCTACACCGCCGTCGGACAGGGCGAAATTTCCAACCGCGCCATCCAGAAAGCCTGCGGTACGCTGAACGAACCGCCGCCCGTGCCCGTCAGCGAAACCACCATCGTCAAACAGTCCAAAATCAAAAAAGGCGGCAAAACCGGCGTCCTCATTGACGGCGAAGACGGCTTGATGACCACGCTTGCCAAATGCTGCAAACCCGCGCCGCCCGACGACATTGTCGGCTTCGTTACCCGCGAACGCGGTATTTCCGTCCACCGCAAAACCTGCCCCTCTTTCCAACACCTCGCCGAACAAGCACCCGAGAAAGTGTTGAACGCAAGCTGGGCGGCGTTGCAGGAAGGACAAGTGTTCGCCGTCGATGTCGAAATCCGCGCCCAAGACCGCTCAGGACTTTTGCGCGACGTATCCGACGCGCTCGCCCGCCACAAACTCAACGTTACCGCCGTGCAAACCCAGTCCCGCGACTTGGAAGCCAGCATGAGGTTCACGCTCGAGGTCAAACAAGTCAACGACCTCCCGCGCGTCCTCGCCAGTCTCGGCGACGTCAAAGGCGTGTTGAGCGTTACGCGCTTGTAAGGAGGAGCAAAAGGTCGTCTGAAAAACGGATTTCAGGTTTTTCAGACGACCTTTTTGGCGAGTTTGGTATCGTAATCGACATTGGAAATATCTGTCCTGTCCTTCCTGCTTGTACGGAAATGACGGCGATTTGAGCAGCTTCGATAAATCGTTATCTGCTTCCTCAAAACAGCCAAGCTTGTAAATCAAAGGTCGTCTGAAAACCGCAATATACGGTTTTCAGACGACCTTTTGTGTTGCCAAACTCAAAGCAAAGCTGAACCTGAATCGGGAAAGGTTCAATGATCGACGGTAATGCCTTTGCTTTCCTGCTGTTTCTGTTCGTCCAGTTTCTTTTGCAGCGTGTCGCACGGGGTGTCGCAGTCGCAGACTTTTTTCATGCCCAGCGAGGAGATGCCGCCGCAACTGCCTTTGATGGTGCGTTTGGAGAAAATATAGCCGACCGCCATGCCGAGGATGACGAGGAGGAAGAGGCCGAAGGTGAGGAGTAGGGTTTTCATGATGGTGTTCCTGTGGGATGGATATGAGTGTGTAGATATTAATGGAGTAGTTTTTTAAACGCGCCGGACATTTCGGTATGGTAGCCGTTTTGGTCGCGGATAATCAGGAAAACGGCGAGGTTTTGCTGTTCGGCGAGTTTGAGGGCTTCGGTTTCGCCGAGTACGAAAAGTCCGGTGGACAGGCCGTCGGCGGTGGTGGCATTGTCGGCGACGACGCTGATGGAGGCGAGGCGGTGCGACAGCGGGCGGCGGGTTTTGGGGTCGATGATGTGGGACAGCCGCCTGCCTTGCGGGTCAACGTGGAAAATGCGGTAGTCGCCGGAGGTGGCGAGGGAGCGGTTGTCGAGGGGGACGACGATTTGGGTGTTGCCGCCTTGGACGATGTTGGGCTGTTCGATGCCGATGCGCCAAGGTTCGCCTTGGGCGTTGCGGCCTTTGCCGTGCAGTTCGCCGCCGATTTCGACAAGGTAGTTTTGGATGCCGAGTTTTTCAAGTTCGCCTGCTACTTTGTCCACGCCGAAGCCTTTAGCGATGGAGGAGAGGTCGAGATAGGCTTCGGGTTGGGTTTTGGCGAGCGTGGCTTGTTTGCCGTTTTGCGTGAGGATGATTTTGTCCGTACCGGTTTGGGCGGCGGCTTTGTCGATTTCGGCTTGGGTGGGTTCGCGGGTGATTTCTTTGTTCGGTCCGAAGCCCCAAAGGTTGACGAGCGGGCCGACGGTTACGTCGAGCGCGCCTTGTGTGAGGCGGTTGAGGCGTAAGGCTTCGGCGGTTACGGCGGCGAAATCGGCGGAAACGGGCATGGGTTTGCGGGTCTCGCGCATTTGGTTGAAACGGCTGATTTCGGAGTCTTCGCGGTAGGTGGACATTTGGCGGTTGACTTCTTCGAGCGTGCCGTCAATCTGCTTTTTTACGGCTTCGGGCGCGGGCGGGTTGGGGAGGTCGTCTGAAAGGTATTTGACGGTATAGGTCGTGCCCATCGTTTCGCCCTGAAGCACGGTTTGTTCGGATGTTTTTTTGCCGCACGCGCCCAAGGGCAGGGTAAAGATGAGGGCGGCGGCAAGGGCGGGAATGGCGGAGGGCAGGTGCATGATAGGGTGTTCGGGTGTTTTCAGACGACGTATTGTAACGTAAAACGCAAGGGCGCGCGGCTTGCGGGGGAAGGGCTTTTCTGCTAACATCCGCGCTGCATTAAGAGTTGGGAATTCCATGCCAACCTGCTTTTCAGACGGAAAGGTAAGGTGGACGGCTGCAAAGCCGATGTGGTCCGAGAGGGCAATTCAAATCCCCCCGCTTGATGCGGGAATTTTTTTGCCCGTATGTTCTGTACGGGCAGGATTCCGAACCGCTTTATCCAATTAGGAATATTTATCATTTGGATGGAGTGCAGGTGGAAATTTTGTTATGATTTCCGTTGTGGGATATATGATGAAACAACAGGTCGTCTGAAAGCAGACGGCTTGTTTTTGAAGGAAAATATTAAAATGAGCGAATATCTGTTTACTTCCGAATCGGTTTCCGAAGGCCATCCGGACAAAGTAGCCGACCAAGTGTCCGATGCGATTCTGGATGCGGTTTTGGCGCAAGACCCCAAAGCGCGCGTCGCGGCGGAAACCCTGGTAAACACCGGTTTGTGCGTGTTGGCGGGCGAAATCACCACCACTGCCCATGTGGACTACATCAAAGTCGCACGCGAAACCATCAAACGCATCGGCTACAACTCGTCCGAGCTGGGCTTTGACGCCAACGGCTGCGCGGTCGGCGTGTACTACGACCAGCAATCCCCCGACATCGCCCAAGGCGTGAACGAAGGCGAAGGCATCGACCTGAACCAAGGCGCGGGCGACCAAGGCCTGATGTTCGGCTACGCCTGCGACGAAACCCCGACCCTGATGCCGTTTGCCATCTATTACAGCCACCGCCTGATGCAGCGTCAAAGCGAATTGCGCAAAGACGGCCGCCTGCCGTGGCTGCGTCCCGACGCAAAAGCGCAGCTGACCGTAGTTTACGACAGCGAAACCGGCAAAGTAAAACGCATCGACACCGTCGTCCTGTCCACCCAGCACGACCCTGCCATCAGCCATGAAGAACTGAGCAAAGCCGTGATCGAGCAGATTATCAAGCCCGTTCTGCCGCCCGAAATGCTGACTGCCGAAACCAAATACCTGATCAACCCGACCGGCCGCTTCGTTATCGGCGGCCCGCAAGGCGACTGCGGTCTGACCGGTCGCAAAATCATCGTCGATACCTACGGCGGCGCAGCTCCGCACGGCGGCGGCGCATTCTCCGGCAAAGACCCGTCCAAAGTGGACCGTTCCGCCGCCTACGCCTGCCGTTATGTCGCGAAAAACATCGTTGCCGCAGGTTTGGCAACCCAATGTCAGATTCAGGTTTCCTACGCCATCGGCGTTGCCGAACCGACTTCGATTTCCATCGATACCTTCGGCACAGGCAAAATCAGCGAAGACAAACTGATTGCCTTAGTTCGCGAACATTTCGACCTGCGCCCCAAAGGCATCGTCCAAATGCTCGACCTCTTGCGCCCGATTTACAGTAAATCCGCCGCCTACGGCCATTTTGGCCGCGAAGAGCCTGAATTTACTTGGGAGCGCACCGACAAAGCAGCCGCATTGAAAGCAGCCGCAGGCGTATAAAAAAGCATGGAGGTCGTCTGAAAGGGAGTTTCAGACGACCTTTGCCGTCCCGAGCCAAAAACTTTTTGGCAAACGACGCATCATATGTTTTACAAAAAAAGCAGCGCGGCACTGTGTTTCCTTGCCGCGCCGTCTTTTACCCGTCCACCAATAAAATAAAACTGAAGGAATACATCATGAAAAAATGGCTGCTGGCTGTTTTGCCCGTCACCGCACTGGCCGCTCCGCCCCAAGGCTTTTATCAAAATTACCAAGACTGGGACATCGCTTGCGACAATACCGGCACATGCCGTCTTGCTGGATATCAGGCGGACGAAACAGAAACGCCGGTTTCCATCTTGTTTACCCGAAAAGCGGGGGCGAACGCCGCCGTTGCCGGCGAAGTTTCCCTGCTGCCGTTTAACGACGATGAGCGTCAACTCGCCCGTGTGGCAGCCCGCAGCGAATTGATGCTGAACGGCAAATCACTGGGTAAATTGGCGTTGAACAAAAAAGGCACAGGCAAATTGAGCAGCGCGCAAACCAACGCCTTGCTCGAAGCATTGAAAAAAGAAAGCAAAATCAGCATCCGCGCGGGAAAATATGAATGGCACTTGTCCGACAAAGGCGCGGCGGCGGCAATGTTGAAAGCGGACGAATTCCAAGGTCGTCTGAACACGCCTTCCGCGCTGATACGCAAAGGCAACAGCAGTCAGGCAGTCCTCAGCCCGCAGCCCAAACCCGTCATCCGCGCCGTTGCCGTACCGAAAACAGCAGGCGATATACTGGAGCAAGACACACCGCGCCACAGCGCCGTCATGAAGCTGCTGCGCAACAGCAACCGCGTTTCCGAAGGCGACGATAATTACTGTCCTGCCCTGCATAATAAAGAGCAAATGGGTTGGAACCGCAGCCTGTATGTCCATCCGCTCAACGATCGTCAGGTTTTGATTTCGGCCATCTGTATCGGCGGTGCTTATCAAACCAGCGGCTACTATGCCATTGCCGATAAAGAGCTGACCAAAATCGAACAAGTGCTGCCGCCGATGGTATACGGAGGGCACGGCGGATTCGACGAGAAAACAGCCACCCTCAGCGGTAGCTTCAAAGGCCGCGGCATAGGCGACTGCTGGACAAGCAGTGCGGCGGTGTGGGACGGCAAGAGCTTCGTCCGCAGCGAGGAACACACCACCGGCTCGTGCAAAGGCTTTACCGGCGGTGCGTGGTGGCTGCCGATTTTTGATGCCCGCGTCGAGCGTTAAAATACGCCGAATATCGAAACAGACGGCAAAAGCCGTTTCAAAAATGCCCGCAAGATTGAGCGATTTTGCGGGCATTTGCTACACGCGGGCGATGTTTGGAAGGGAAAAGGCGCGGCAGCAGAATGCCCGTTTTCAGACGACCTTTTTCCTTATACAATACGCTTGGATTTTATATATTCTGATATAAAGGATACGGATTATGTTCGGCAAACAACTCTTTGAAGAAGTCAGCGCAAAAATCAGCGAAACCATCGCCAACAGCCCCGCCAAAGACATGGAGAAAAACGTCAAAGCCATGCTCGGCAGCGCGTTCAACCGTATGGATTTGGTCACGCGCGAAGAATTCGACATCCAGCAGCAGGTTTTGATTAAAACCCGCACCAAACTGGTCGAGCTGGAAGAGCGTCTGGCAAAACTCGAAGCCGCGCAAGAGCCTGAGCAGACTGCATTGGAAGCTGCCGAAGCCGCAGCCGAAGAAGCCGTCGCCGAAATCAAACAGCAAACCGAAGCCGGCGAATAAGGTCGTCTGAAACATGTCGCTTGCCTTGGTTTACAGCCGCGCCTTGAGCGGCATGAATGCGCCGTTGGTCGAAGTGGAAGCCCACCTTGCCAACGGCCTGCCTCATTTCAATATCGTCGGATTGCCGGACACCGAAGTCAAAGAAAGCCGCGACCGCGTACGCGCCGCCATCATCCAAAGCGGTTTCGACTTCCCCGCCAAAAAAATCACCGTCAACCTTGCCCCCGCCGACCTGCCCAAAGAATCGGGACGTTTCGACCTGCCGATTGCGCTGGGCATCCTCGCCGCATCCGGACAAATCGCACCCGAAAAGCTCGCGCAATACGAGTTTGCCGGCGAATTGGCGCTTTCCGGCATATTGCGCCCCGTGCGCGGCGCGTTGGCAATGGCGTGGCAGGGCATGCAGGCGGGGCGCTCTTTCGTCTTACCGCAGGAAAACGCAGAACAAGCCGCCGTGATGCGCGGCATTACCGTTTACGGCGCGCGCTCTTTGGGCGAAGTCGCCGCCCATTTGAACGGCATCGAACCTTTGGCGCAAACCGCCTGCCAAGTCCCGCAGAGGTCGTCTGAAAACGCCAAACTACCCGACCTCATTGATGTCAAAGGTCAACACACCGCCCGCCTTGCTTTGGAAATCGCCGCCGCGGGTGGACACAGCCTCTTGATGATGGGCCCGCCGGGAACGGGCAAGTCCATGCTTTCCCAGCGGTTGCCCAGCATTCTGCCGCCTTTGACCGAAGACGAATTGGTCGAGGTATGGGCATTGCGTTCGCTCCTGCCCAATCATCAGCAAGAACTCGACAGCCACCGTCCTTTCCGCAGCCCGCACCACAGCGCCAGTTCGGCAGCCATGGTCGGCGGCGGTTCCGATCCGCGTCCGGGCGAAATTTCATTGGCGCATCACGGCGTTTTATTTTTGGACGAACTGCCCGAGTTCGACCGCAAAGTTTTGGAAGTTTTGCGCGAACCTTTGGAAAACGGCGAAATCCACATTTCCCGCGCGGCGCGCCAAGCCGTCTATCCCGCCAAATTCCAGCTTGTCGCCGCCATGAACCCGTGTCCGTGCGGTTATCTCGGGCATCCCGTCAAACCCTGCCGCTGCACGCCCGAAAGCGTCGCGCGTTACCGCAGTAAAATTTCCGGGCCGTTGCTCGACCGCATCGATTTGACCATCGAAGTCCCCAGCCTGTCCGCCGCCGAACTGATGCAGCAGGAAGCGGGGGAAAGCAGCGCCGTCGTGTTGGCGCGAGTGATCGCCGCCCGCGACAAACAATACGCGCGGCAGGGCAAAGTCAATGCCGCCTTGAGCGTCAGTGAACTCGACACGTCCGCCCGCATCCAAAAAGAAGCGCAGGAAGCTTTGGGCAGCCTGTTAGAAAAACTCTCCCTCTCCGCCCGCAGCTTCCACCGTATCATGCGCGTGGCGCGTACATTGGCGGATTTGGCGGGAGATGAAGAAGTCGGCAGAAGCCATGTTTTGAAAGCCGTCAGCTTCCGCCGCGCGTTGTAAGGTTTTTCAGACGACCTTGAGTACTGAAAACGGAAAATTCAAAGTATAGTGGATTAGCTTTAAACCGGTACGGCGTTGCCTCGCCTTAGCTCAAAGAGAACGATTCTCTAAGGTGCTGAAGCACCAAGTGAATCGGTTCCGTACTATCTGTACTGTCTGCGGCTTCGTCGCCTTGTCCTGATTTAAAGTTAATCCACTATAAAAGTTTAGACGGGTCGGGTATCTTGCTGGTGTGTCCAATGCGGAGTATTCTGTTCGGGCAAAAGAAGCCCGTCGTCGGTCAATTGTCAGCGCGTCCTAACATCACGGCGGTTTTCGTAAAAACCATGTAAACAAACGGCGCATTTTTGCCCAATATAAAGGATATTGATAAAATGATCCGTCCCTGCCGATGGCAGCAGCAGATTCATCTGCCGCCAAAAGGTCGTCTGAACGGCATCATCAATATAGGTATCTCATGAATAAGAACACTCAATACGGCAAAGGCCTTTTCGGCTTTTTCTTCGGCCTCATCCTCGCCACCGGTGTGATCGGGGGCATTCTGTATTTTCTGAATCAAGACACCCCGAACGCCTTCAAGGGCGCGACCGAGCCTCAAAAACAGCAAACCGAGCCTGAAATCCTCAAGCCGCAGGAAAAATCCAAACCTGAATCCAAGCCTGAGGCTGAAGAGCAGCCTGTCGTCGTTCCCGTAGAGAAAGAGCGTCCGGCAGAAGAAGCCAAGCCCGAACAGAAACGCAGCGAAGCCGACGACGATGCGGCAGCCAAAGAAAAAGAACGCGCAGACAAAGAAGCGAAAGAAAAGGCAGATAAAGCCAAAGTCGAGAAAGAACGCGCGGACAAAGAAAAAGCGGAAAAAGAGCGTGCCGTCCATGAAGCGGAAGACGAAGCCCGCGAAGCAGAAAAAGCCCTGCGTGAAGCTGAAAAAGAAGACAAAGAATCTGCCGAACGCGAGTTGAGACAAAAACTCGCCGAGAAAAAGGCAGAGCTTGCGAAAAAACGTGTAGAAAAAGAAAAAGCCGACAAAGAAGCCGCCGATAAAGCCAAAAAGGCAGCCGAGTTGACGGACAAACAAAAAGCGCGCGCCGAGCGCAAACTCGCCGAGAAAAAAGCGGCAGAGAAGAAAGCCGCCGAAGCCAAGAAAACCGAAACGGCCAAAACCAACAAACCGACCCCCGAGCAAATCCTGAACAGCGGCAGCATCGAAAAAGCCCGTCAGGAAGCAAATAAAGGCGCGGCGAAAGAAGTGAAGAAAGCCGAAGCAGAAAAACAAACCGCTAAAGCCGACAACGCCAAAGCCGAAGCCAAAACTGCGGAAGGCGGTAAGAAAGTCATCCTGCAAATGGGTTCGTACGCCGACCGCAACAGCGCTGACGCGCAACGTGCCAAACTCGCCATGCTGGGCATTTCGTCCAAAGTAGTCGAGCGCACCAACGGCGACAAAACCGTTTACCGCGTACAAAGCAACAGCATGTCGTCTGAAGCCGCAAAAAACGTTCAGAAAGACTTGCAAAAACACAATATCAACAGCCTGATGCGTTCGGCTCAATAAGGAGGCAGCAATGAAACGGACAACCAAACCGGCAGCCGTCCTCCTCAGCCTTGCGCTTGCCTTTTCTGCAAGTGCGCAGGCTGCGGTCGAAGGCGTGGATTACACGGTTTTGAACAAACCGATTCCACAACGAGACGCATCCAAAATCGAAGTTTTGGAATTTTTCGGCTATTTCTGCATACATTGCCAAAACTTTGATCCCGTCTTGCTGTCATACAGCAAAACTTTCCCGAAAGACGTTTACCTGCGTACCGAACACGTCGTCTGGATGCCTGAAATGTTGGGCTTGGCGCGGGTTGCCGCGGCGGTTAACGCTTCGGGTTTGAAGTATCAGGCAAACCCCGCTATTTTCAAAGCCGTACACGAACAGAAAATCAATTTGGCGGATACCGCCACTTTCAAAAGCTGGGCGGCGGCACAAAAAAGCTTTGACAGCAAAAAACTGATTGCCGCATACGACGCACCCGCCAGCCTCGCAGCCGCTAAAAAAATGCAAAGCCTGACCGAGACTTACCATATCGACGGCACGCCGGACGTCATCGTCGGAGGCAAATATCGGGTCATATTCAGCAGCGATTGGGCGAATGGGCAGAAAATCATAGGCGAGCTGATTAACAAAGTCCGCCAAGAGCGTTCCGGCAAAGCCGCGCGCTGACGGAATTTAGCCAGACAGTTTCGGAATGACCGCAAAAGATAAGGCGGTTTCCGAACTGTCTGTTTGTTTTGGGCGGCGTACAATCCATAAAAACGAATACTGCTGAGGAATAGGGCGAATGCCGTTATACCGCAGCAGTTTTCCGATTCCGATACCGCTTCATCCTGAAATCCAGACGGGCAAACGTCGTCTGAAAACCAAAAAAGAAAGCAATATGGACATTTTGACTCTATTAAAAGCCCTGCTTATGGGCATTGTGGAAGGCTTGACGGAATTTCTGCCGATTTCAAGTACCGGCCACTTGATTGTATTGGGCGACTTGCTCAATTTCCACAGCAACGGCAAAGTATTTGAAATTGCCATCCAACTGGGCGCGGTGCTTGCCGTGATTTTTGAATACCGTCAGCGTTTTACCTCCGTTTTATCCGGACTGGGCAAAGACCGCACCGCCAACCGCTTCGTGTTGAACCTTGCCGTCGCGTTCGTGCCAGCGGCAGTCGTAGGTTTGCTGTTTAGCAAACAAATTAAATTATATCTGTTTAACCCGATTACCGTCGCCACCATGTTGGTATTGGGCGGATTCTTTATTTTATGGGTCGAAAAACGCCAAAGCACAATCAAACCGAAAGTCAAAAGTGTGGACGAAATGCGCCCGATCGACGCGCTTGTGGTCGGCTGCGCCCAAATCTGCGCGCTGGTGCCGGGGACTTCGCGTTCGGGCAGTACGATTATGGGCGGTATGCTGTGGGGCATCGAGCGCAAAGCTGCGACCGAATTTTCTTTCTTCCTCGCCGTGCCGATGATGATTGCCGCCACCGGCTATGACGTATTGAAACACTACAAACTCTTTACTTTGCAGGATGTCGGCCTGATTGCCGTCGGTTTCATCGCTGCCTTCTTGGCAGGCCTCTTGGCGATTAAATCGCTGTTGAAATTCGTGTCCAGTAAAAACTACGTTCCGTTTGCCTATTACCGCATCGTCTTCGGCGGATTGATTCTGCTGACTTCGCATATGGGCTGGGTCAAATGGACTGCATGATGTTGAAGTAGGAATAACCTGCCCATGATAAAAGGTCGTCTGAAACCTCGAAAACAAGGTTTCAGACGACCTTTGTTTTATCCGGATACACCATATCGCAATAGATTCAAGCAGCGTAGGTGATTCGTCCTGTCAAATCCAGATGCAGGAATGAAAGTTCTGGATTGTCGGTTTAACGCAGGGGTCGTCTGAAAAACCATCGTTTAAGGTTTTCAGACGACCTTTTGATAAGAACTTCAGACAGGATTATTCGATGATTTCGGTGAAAACAACGGTTTTGCCGCCGCGGGTAAGCGTGGCGAAGCCGTCCTGAAGCTGCCATATTGTGCTTGCGTTGCGGTATTCCGTGGTTTTGGTCATCGAATGGGTTTGCGTCAGTTTTTCGATCGTACTTCCCTGACGCAGTTCGACTGTCATCGGGCTGTTGCTGTTGACGTAGATGGCGGAGATGCGGCTGCCGTCGGCGGCTTGGTAGCGGATGGCGTTGTTTTGCGCTTCGGCGACGACGGCGAGAGGGGCATCGGGGCGGACGGCTTTATACGAACCGCAGGCGGTACACAGTCCGAGCAACAGCAGGAGGGCGTATCTCTTCATAGCGTCTCAATAATGGTGGTGGGGAATGTGGCCTTCGAGATGGTAACGCGTTCCGCAGTAGGGGCATTCGATGTCGCTGTCGGACTGAATCGGGAGGAAGACGCGCGGATGACCGTTCCAAGTTTCGTGGTTGGGACCGGAGCAGTGCAGCGGCAGGTCTTTGGGGTAGATAATGACGGTTTCGGTGTTTGCGTTCATGATTTTTCCTTGGTAAGTCCGACCTTATTGTACGATATATCGCCTGCTTGTGCAGCGCAAAAGGTCGTCTGAAAATAGGTTTTGGTTTGATAATGCTTTGGTTATAATGCGGTTTTTATGATGAATCAGCTTTAAATCGCTTTATTTTCAAACGGGCTTTAACATGACGACACTTTTTCGGCAGGATGATTTGAACCCTCAAGACGCCGCAGAATTTCTCTACACATTGAGCGCGGCGTATTTGGATTATACGGATGCGGCAGGCGATGAGGAAATGCGGTGTTTGAACGACGAGCAGCACACACTGACGGCTTACTGCTATTTGGACAGCCAAGTGCAGGAGGGCGGTTTTGTGCAACTGATTGCGGCGGGTTACGGCGAATATGTGTTCCATAACCCCGTTGCCGACAGCCTGCGCCGCTGGCGGATTAAACCGACACCTAAGATTTTGGATAAGGCAAAGGCTTTATACGAGCGGGACGGCGCAAAAATCGAGGAAATGGCGGACAGCGGGGCATCTTTGGACGCGATTCGTGCCGAGTTTCCCGATTTTGAGGAATTGGACGGCGAATATTACGAAATCGCGGATGACGATATGGCGGCGGCTGTGGCGTATGTGTTGGCAAATTGGGAGAAGTTTGCGGAGATCGCGGATTGAGTGAACGTTAAGAAATATTGAACGGATTTCCCTGTTTGGGAAGGTCGATAGCAAAAGGTCGTCTGAAAACCTGATTCGGTTTTCAGACGACCTTTTTTCAGACGGCCTTAAGCGTAATGCCGCTCTTCGCCTTTGCCGTCCACATTCTCGGCGCAGCGTTTGCAGATGGTTTCATGACCTGCGACTGAGCCGATGTCGTGGGTGTAGTGCCAGCAGCGTTCGCATTTTTCGCCGTCGCTGGCTTTGGCGGTAACGGCAAGTTCGCTGCCGGTTTTGACCTCGACTTTGGACACCAATAGGGCAAAGCGCAATTCTTCACCCAAGGCGTTCAGGTAGTCGGCGGTGGCTTCCGGCGCGGTGATTTCGGCTTCTGCCTGCAAGGAAGAACCGACGGTTTTGTCGGCGCGCAAAGGCTCGATGGCGGCGGTTACGGCTTCGCGGGCTTCGCGGACTGCCGTCCATTTTTTCACCAGTTCGGCTTCGGCTTTTTCGTTGATGGGCGGGAACTCGTGCCAGGTGTGGAAGAGGACGCTGTCTTCTTCGCCGCCGCCGATGATGTCCCACGCTTCTTCGCCGGTGAAGCACAAAATCGGTGCAATCAAGAGAACCAGGCTGCGCGTGATGTGATACAGGGCGGTTTGCGCGCTGCGGCGGGCGTGGCTGTCGGCTTTGGTGGTGTAGAGGCGGTCTTTCAGGATGTCGAGGTAGAACGCGCCCAAGTCTTCCGAGCAGAAGGCGACGATGTCTTTCACGGCGAAGTGGAAGGCATAGCGCGGATAGAAGTCGCCCGCCAGACGCTCTTGCAGCTGACGCGCTAATACTAAGGCGTAGCGGTCGATTTCGACCATGTCCGCTTGCGGTACGGTGTGTTCGAACGGGTCGAAATCGCTCAGGTTGGCAAACAGGAAGCTCAAGGTGTTGCGGATGCGGCGGTAGCTTTCGGTGACGCGTTTGAGGATTTCTTTGGAAATTGCCAATTCGCCGCTGTAATCGGTGGATGCCGCCCACAGGCGCAGGATGTCCGCGCCGAATTCGTTATAGACTTCTTGCGGCGCGACGACGTTGCCGATGGATTTCGACATTTTGCGGCCGTTTTGGTCAACCACGAAACCGTGGGTCAGAAGCTGTTTGTACGGGGCACGGCCCATTGAAGAGGCGCAGCCGGTCAGCATGGAGGATTGGAACCAGCCGCGGTGTTGGTCGCTGCCTTCGAGGTAGAGGTCGGCAGGCCAGTCCAATTCTTCGCGCTGTTTCAAGACGGAATAATGGGTCGAACCGGAGTCGAACCATACGTCCATCGTGTCGGAAAGTTTGTCGTAGTTTTCGCAATCTTCCGCGCTCAACAATTCGCTTTTATCGAGGGAGAACCATGCTTCGATGCCTTTTTCTTCGATTTTCAGGGCGATTTTTTCCAAAAGCTCGGCGGAATTCGGATGCAGCTCGCCCGTTTCTTTGTGGACGAAGAAGGTCATCGGCGTGCCCCAGTAGCGTTGGCGCGAAACGACCCAGTCGGGGCGGCCTTCGATCATGGCTTCGAGGCGCGCGCGACCCCAAGACGGGAAGAATTCGGTGTCGTCCACGGCTTTGATGGCTTTGTCGCGCAGGGTTTTGCCGTCGCTTCCGGCTTTGTCCATGCCGATAAACCATTGACCCGTCGCGCGGTAAATCAGCGGGGTTTTGTGGCGCCAGCAGTGGGCGTAGCTGTGTTCGATTTTGCTGCTTGCCAAGAGGTTGCCGGTTTCTTCCAGCCATTGCAGGATGACGGGATTCGCCTCCCAAACGCTCATGCCTGCGACGCGCGGCGTTTCGCTGATGTATTTGCCTTCGGCATTGACGGGGTTGTAAAGCTCGATGCCGTATTTGTTGCAGACGGCGTAGTCTTCCAAACCGTGCGCGGGGGCGGTGTGTACCAAGCCCGTACCGGCGTCGGTGGTAACATGTTCGCCGTTGAGCATGAGAATATCGCGTTCGAGGAACGGATGATTCATGTGCAGGTTTTCCAGCTTGTCGCCGGTGGTTTCGGCGAGGACGCTGAGGTCGTCTGAAACGAAGCCGTAGCGTTTGAGCGCGTCTTCCGCCAAATCTTTCGCCAATACCAATTTGCCTTTGGGCGTATCGATTAATTGATACACCACGTCCGCACCCGCAGACACGGCTTGGCTCGCGGGCAACGTCCAAGGCGTGGTCGTCCAGATGACGGCGAACGCTTTGCCTTCGATGCCTGCCAAACCGAATGCGGCGGCAAGCGCGGCGGTGTCTTTAAACGGATAACCGACGTCAATCGCAGGCGATACTTTGTCTTTGTATTCCACTTCCGCTTCCGCCAGCGAAGAACCGCAGTCCAAGCAGAACTGAACCGGTTTCGCGCCGCGGTAGAGATAGCCCGATTTGTAGATTTCGCCGAGCATGCGCACGGTATCCGCCTCGGTTTTGAAATCCATGGTCAGGTAGGGATTGTCCCAATCGCCCAACACGCCCAGACGGATGAAGTCTTTTTTCTGGCGGGCAACCTGTTCGGCGGCGTATTCGCGGCACAATTCGCGGAAACGCGCTTTGGGCATGTCTTTGCCGTGCAGCTTTTCCACCATCACTTCGATGGGCAGGCCGTGGCAGTCCCAGCCCGGCACATAAGGCGCGTCGAAACCGGCTTGGGTTTTGCTGCGGATAATGATGTCTTTGAGGATTTTGTTGACGGCATGACCGATGTGGATGTCGCCGTTGGCATACGGCGGGCCGTCGTGCAGGATGAATTTCGGACGGCCTTTGGCGATTTCGCGCAGTTTTTGATAGCGTTTGTGCTCGTACCAGCTTTTCAGCCACGCAGGTTCGCGCTTGGCAAGGTTGCCGCGCATCGGAAACGGGCTTTCGAGCAGGTTCACGGTTTTGCTGTAATCGGTCATGTTGTGATTCTCTATAGTTTCGGTATTTCGGTTTCAGACGACGTTTCGCTAAGGTCGTCTGAAAAAATGCAAAGGGCTATTGTAGCCGAATTGTATTGTTTTTATAAGGGGTTTGGGTATGCGGGATGGCGGCGGACAAAGAGAAAGGTCGTCTGAAAACTTGTTTTGTCGAAATGTGACCTATCTGTTTTCAGACGACCTTCCTTATACCTGTTTACACGCTTTCTTCACAACAAACCTTCCGCCTTAACCCACGCCAAAATATCGGCTTCTACGGCTTCGGGCGAACCGGGGTTGTCGATTTTGACGCCGTATTCGTCTGCGCCGAGTTCTTCCAGAATTTCCAGTTGCGAATCCAGCATCCCCGCCTTCATGTAATGCCCTTGGCGCGCCATCATGCGCTCGAGGTTGATGGCTTGCGGCGGTGTCAGGTGGATGAAGGCGGTTTTGCCTTGTGCGCCGCGCAGGATGTCGCGGTATTGGCGTTTCAAGGCGGAGCAGGTAACGATGGTGTACGCCGCGCCGCTTTGCGCCTGTTCCGTCATCCAGTCGCGCAGGTTGCGCAGCCACGGATAGCGGTCTTCGTCGGTCAGCGGGATGCCCGCGCCCATTTTGTCGCGGTTGGCTTGGGTGTGGAAATCGTCGCCTTCGGCGTAGGGGCATTGGTTGAGGTGTTTTTGCAGGGATAGGGCGGCGGTGGTCTTGCCGCAGCCGCAAACGCCCATCATCACAAAATGCGTCGTCATGTTCTCTTCCTTTGTTGGATTTGAAAAATATAAGGTCGGGCAGACGGTTTAGAGCGTCTCAAAACCGTTTTCAGACGACCTCAAACCACGGCAAACAGCAGCGCCGACACTGAAAAACCGATGGCGGCAATCAGCGTTTGGTTGACCGTCCATGTTTTCAGCGTGGTCGGTACGTCCATATCCAAAAGGCGGCCGACCAGCCAGAAGCCCGAGTCGTTGAAGTGGCTGCAACCGACCGAGCCTGCCGCGGTTGCCAAAACGACACAGGCGAGTTGCCAGTCGTTGAAGCCTGCGGCGGCAACGGCGGGCGCCATCAATGCGGCGGCAGTCGTCAGCGCGACGGTTGCCGAACCTTGCGCGATACGCAGCGCCAATGCCACCAAGAAGCAGCCCAGCAATACGGGTATGCCTAAATTCGCCATGCTGTCCGCCAACGCCTGACCGATGCCCGATGCGCGCAACACGCCACCGAACATCCCGCCCGCGCCGGTAATCAAGATGACCGAACAAACGGGGGCGAGTGCGCCGTCCACCGTTTTCTCCAGCGCACTTGCTTTTTCGCCGCGTTTGCTGCCCAAAACATAAAGTGCCACCAAAACCGAAATCAGCAGCGCGACAGGGGTCGAACCGATCATGCGCGCCACCTGTACCCAATGTTCGTCCGCGCTGACGACTTTTTCACTGATTAAGGTGGACAGCCCTGTGTTCATAAAAATCAACAGCATAGGAATCAGCATAATGCCGACCACGGTTGAAGCCTTGGCAGGCGTTTGCGGCCGGTCGTTGTCCACCGCGCCGCCGCTGAGCAAATCGGGAACGGGAACGCGGATGGTGCGTCCTAAAACCTTCCCAAGCAGATAACCGCTGACATACCAAGTGAACATGGCGACGGGCAATCCCAAAATCAGCACCTGCCCAATGTTCGCCGAATAAAATTCCGAAGCCGCAATCGGGCCGGGGTGGGGAGGCAGGAAAACGTGCATCACCGAAAACGCGCCGATAGACGCCAGAGCATAAGGCAATACGTCCTGCTTCATGCGCCGCGCCGTCGCGAAGACAATCGGCAGCATCACCACCAATCCCGCATCAAAGAAAATCGGGAAACCGAAAATCAGCGACGCCACGCCCAAAGCAAACGGCGCGCGTTTTTCGCCGAACATCCGAATCAGCGCATCCGCCAACGACTGCGCCCCGCCCGAAGTTTCCACCAGCCGCCCGAGCATCGCGCCCAATCCGACCAGCAAAGCCACGCTGCCGAGCGTACCGCCGAAGTTTTTCAACAGAACGTCGTTCACAATCTTATCCATCGGCAGCCCCGTCGCCACCGCCGTCAGCAGGCTCACCGACACCAGCGTCAACAGCGCATGAACACGCAGTTTCACAATCAACAGCAAAATCAGCACAATCGCCATCGCCGCAATACCCAGCAGCCAGCCCGCGCTCAAAGTCTGAGTCCAACCATCCATTTTGAAGCCTTTCTTTGTAATCAGAATACAAGGTGGTTAAGGTTTTTCAAACGTATTAAATTAACCATAGCACGATTTGCAACGGGGCGGTATGGCGATTTTTGATGCTATAAGCGATTAATTTTTAGATGAATTTTAATGATGAATGAGAGGTGAAATAGAGGGCGGGAAAGACAAGGTCAGATGAGGTGTCTGATAAGGCGGAGAGGTCGTCTGAAAGTTTCTTTATCGGGTGTCGAACATGAAATATTATGCAAAAAAGGTCGTCTGAAAATTTTTCAGACGACCTTAAGTTGGGAAAAATCCGATATGTAGGTTGAGGCGTATTCAAGGATGTGGGTTTGTATAGTGGATTAACTATAAACCAGTACGGCGTTGCCTTGCCTTAGCTCAAAGAGAACGATTCTCTAAGGTG
>CAUSDA010000045.1:0-22299 GCA_963529965.1 uncultured Neisseria sp. | reverse complement strand
ACTGCACCTTGTGAGTTGGAGGGGATGTGTCCAACTTTTGGGGTGCAGTTCAAACCCAAAACAGGTTTTTCAGACGACCTTTTCTTCTCCTACGAATTCCAACCCGACTTCTAAATACTCGCGCTGTGCCCCACCCGCACATGGCTGTGGTGGTCGCGGCCTTCGTGGTCGTAGTCGGATTTGAAGCCTTTGAGCACGACGTCTATGTCGTTTTCTTTAGCGAAGACGTTGGCGAAGTCTTCAATCAGTTCCAATACGTCGCCGGCGATGTAGGACGAGCGTTCGGCGTTGATGGTTACTTTGGAACCCGGACGGATGTTTTTCAGGGTTTTCTTGATGGCGGCTTTGTTCAGGAACGAGACCTCTTCCGCCAGCTCCAAGCTGATTTCGTCGGCTTCGGCGAGTTCTTCGCGGCTGAGGTAGTAGGCGCGCTTCATGTTGCCCTGAAGGATGAAGATGATGCTGATGGCCAGCCCGATGCCGACGCCTTTGAGCAGGTCGAGCGCGACGACGGCGACGAGGGTGGCGGCGAATGGGATGAACTGGTATAGCCCTTTATGCCAGAAATGCAGGAGGGTGGCGGGTTTCGCCAGTTTGTAGCCCACCAGCAGCAAAACGGCGGCAAGGGTGGACAGGGGTATCATGTTGAGGATAAAGGGAATCGCCAAAACGCACACCAGCAACAGGACGCCGTGGATAACGGCAGACAGTTTGTGCGTCGCGCCTGCATTGGCGTTGGCGGACGAGCGCACGACGACGGAGGTGATGGGCAGGCCGCCGATAAGCGAGCTGACGATGTTGCCTGCGCCCTGCGCGCGCAATTCGCGGTTGGTGTCGGTGATGCGGCGGCGGGTGTCGAGGCGGTCGGCGGCTTCGATGCAGAGCAGGGTTTCAATCGAGGCGACGATGGCGATGGTGATGCCGGTCGTCCAGACGTAGCTGTTGCCTAAACCTGAAAAGTTGGGCAGCGTGAGCATAGCTGCGGCTTCGCGCCATGTGTCGGGAACGGGCAGTTGGACGAGTTGTCCGGCGGGAATGGCAAGGCTGCTGCCGCTGGCGATAAACCATTGGTTCATCAGTATCCCCGCGCCCACGGCAACCAGCGCGGCGGGCAGGGCTTTGATGTTTTTCAACGCGGGGATTTTGTCCCATACGATTAGGATCGCCATCGACACGCCCGCTACCCAAAGAGAACCTGTGTGGATGTCGGCGAACAGGGCGGCGGGGTCGGCGAGGCTGCCGCTACTGCCCAAGGCAAACGGAATCTGTTTCATGATGATAATCACGCCGATGCCCGCCAACATGCCTTCGATAACGGACACGGGGATGTATTCGGCAAGGCTGCCGGCACGGATGAAGCCGAGCAAAAGCTGGATGGCGCCGGCGATTAAGCCCGCGCACAGAAACAACTCAAACGAACCGAGTTCGGTAATCGCGGCAAGGATAGTCGCCGCCAAGCCTGCGGCGGGGCCGGAAACGCTGATGTGCGAGGTACTGAGGGAACCGATAACGATGCCGCCGACGATGCCCGCCAACACGCCGGACAACGGCGGCGCACCGGAAGCAAGCGCGATGCCGAGGCACAACGGCAGGGCGACGAGGAAGACGACCAGTCCGGAAGCGAAATTGGACTTAAACAGGCTGCCCAAAGCTTGTTTTTTCTGATGGGGTTTCATGGTGAGGGGTACTCCTGATGTGTGTATGTTTTTGTATTTGAGAGGATTGGGGCAAATCAAGGTCGTCTGAAAAATCAGGACGCTTGTTCAAACTGCTTTTCAGACGACCTCCGAGCCGTCAACCCGCTTTCTTGCGCGCGTTGACCACCCATTCGGAATCGGTAAGGTCGTAGATTTTCTGGATGTCGGCGAGGATGTTTTTGAAATCGATGTTCAAATCGATGAGGCGGCCGGTACGCAGATCGAAGACCCAGCCGTGAACAATCGGGTAGCCGTCGAGCAGGTAGCGTTCCTGCACGCACGCCATTTTGATGACGTTGAGGCACTGTTCCTGCACGTTCAATTCGACCAGGCGGTCGTAGCGCAGGTGTTCGTCTTCGATTGCGTCCAGTTCTTCCTGATGCAGGCGGTACACGTCGCGGATGTTGCTCAACCACGGATTCATCGTGCCAAAATCTTCGGGCAGCATCGCCGCTTTGATGCCGCCGCAATTGTAGTGGCCGCAGATGATGATGTGTTTGACTTTCAGATGCGAGACGGCGTATTCGATGGCGGAAGCGGCATTCATGTCCAAACCGTGAACAAGGTTGGCAACGTTGCGGTGCACGAACACGTCGCCCGGCTCAAACCCCATCAGCTCTTCCGCCGCAACGCGGCTGTCGGAGCAGCCGATGTAGAGGTATTCGGGATTTTGTCCGTCGGCGAGGTCTTTGAAGTAATCGGGGCATTGCTGCCTCTTCGTTTCCTGCCATTTGCGGTTGTTCTCAAAAATGACTTCGTATGATTGGCTCATGCGGCTTCCTTTCTGCTTGATGTGTCGTCTGTTTTTTTGTTACCGCACCCTGTTTCGGATGCGGCCTCTGTAAGGGTTGCGCATTCTAGGAAGGCAAAATTAGAGAAAAATTAGCCATAAAATGCCGTATAAATATGTAAATTCGGCATTTTCAAGCAAAAGGTCGTCTGAAAACCCTTTTTCAACCCAACCAAATAAAAAAGGAGAAACCGCCGTTTCTCCCTATCTTTCAAAAAATTAAATCGTCCTCATCCACACGCCGCCACCCCGTCCGAAACGCCCCTGCTGTCTGCCACTTCCCCGCAATTTTCAGACGACCTCCTTACCAATCCTTACACTTTACGGCATAATGGCGGACTGTTTTTCCGAGGAGAATTCCATGTCCGTCAAAACCCCGTCGCTATTCGGCGGCGCCATGATTATCGCCGGTACGGTCATCGGTGCAGGCATGCTTGCCAACCCGACCGCCACTTCCGGCGTCTGGTTCACAGGCTCGCTGATTGTGTTGCTCTACACCTGGTTTTCCATGCTCTCCAGCGGCCTGATGATCCTTGAAGTCAACACCCACTATCCACACGGCGCCAGCTTCGACACCATGGTCAAAGACCTGCTCGGACCGACTTGGAACGCCATCAACGGCATTGCTGTCGCCTTCGTTTTATATTTACTTACCTACGCCTACATCTTCGTCGGCGGCGACTTGACCGCCAAAGGGCTGGGCAGCGCGGTAGGCAGCGACGTTTCGCTCATCGTCGGACAGCTTGTCTTCTTCGGCATCCTCGCCTTTTGCGTGTGGGCGTCGGCACGGCTGGTCGATCGCTTCACCAGCGTCCTCATCGGCGGCATGGTGCTGACCTTCATTTGGGCGACCGGCGGGCTGATTGCCGATGCCAAACTGCCCGTCCTCTTCGACACCCAAGCCCCCGCAGGCACGAGCTACTGGATTTACATCTCCGCCGCCCTGCCCGTCTGCCTCGCCTCCTTCGGCTTCCACGGCAACGTCTCTAGCCTGCTCAAATACTTTAAAGGCGATGCGCCCAAAGTCGCCAAATCCATTTGGGCAGGTACGCTGGTCGCGCTGGTGATTTACGTCCTGTGGCAAGTCGCCATCCAAGGCAACTTGCCGCGCAGCGAGTTCGCCCCCGTCATCGCCGCCGAAGGGCAAGTCTCCGTCCTCATCGAAACCCTGTCCAAGTTCGCCCAAACCGGCAGCATGGACAAAGTGTTGACCCTCTTCTCCTACATGGCGATTGCCACTTCCTTCCTCGGCGTAACGCTCGGCCTCTTTGACTACATCGCCGACATCTTCAAATGGAACGACAGCGTGTCCGACCGCACCAAAACCGCCGCCCTCACCTTCCTGCCGCCCCTGATTTCCTGCCTGCTGTTCCCCACCGGCTTCGTTACCGCCATCGGCTACGTCGGTCTGGCGGCAACCATTTGGACCGGCATTATCCCCTCCATGCTGCTCTACCGTTCGCGTAAAAAATTCGGCGCAGGCAAAAACTACAAGGTTTATGGCGGATTCGGACTGATGGTTTGGGTTTTCCTCTTCGGCGTCATCAACATCGCCGCGCAGGTATTGAGCCAACTCGAACTCGTCCCCGTGTTCAAAGGCTGACAAGCAAATCGACACCCCGGAGGTCGTCTGAAAACAGATTTCAGACGACCCCTCCCGTTTTCCGTTACAATAAACACCCTTCGAATCACAGCACACGACCGTCCATGTACGACAACATCCGCTTCCACCTAGACGAAGAATATCCCGAAGGCCTGCCGTCCGAAAACGCCGCCACGCATATCGGCATGTACTGGATATGGGCGGCGCAGGCGGGGCTGGCGAATCCCGTTTGGCAAACCGCCCCCGAAAGCGCGGAAGATTTCGCCAATATGCTCAAAGGCAGAACCAGCGGCCGCCGCTTCCTGCTCAAACACATGGACGGCGCGCTCACGCCCGACGACTTCACCGAACAAGGGCAGAAATTCACCTCCTATTACTACGACAATGAAGAAGACGGCTACGGCGCATTTTTAGAAGACTACGTCCGCACACTCGACACCCCGTCGCTCGGCGGCTTCTACCACGTCCCCAACACCCCCGAAATCTACAAACGCCTCAAACCCGTCTTTCAGGCAGCGTTTGAGCAATGGAAAAACCATTTGGCATCCACAGTCGGAGAGCAACCGTGAAACTCATCATCCTCGACCGCGACGGCGTCATCAACCAAGACCGCGACGACTTCGTCAAATCCGTAGACGAATGGATCCCCATAGAAGGCAGCATGGATGCCATCGCCTTCCTGACGCAGGCAGGCTACAACATCGCCGTCGCCACCAACCAATCCGGCATCGGCCGCAAATACTTCACCGTCCAAGACCTGACCGAAATGCACGCCAAAATGCACCGCCTCGTCCGTCAGGCGGGCGGCGAAATCGACGGCATCTGGTTTTGCCCGCACACCGCCGCCGACAACTGCGACTGCCGCAAACCCAAGCCCGGCATGATTTACGACATCCTCGAACGCTTCAAAGCCGACCCCGCCGAAACCTGGCTGGTCGGCGACAGCCTGCGCGACCTGCAAGCCATGCACGAGGCCGGCGGCAAAACCGCGCTCGTCATGACCGGCAAAGGCAAGAAAACCCTGTCGCAACAGGAAAAAGAATTACCCGAAAACACCCAAATCTTCGACAGCCTGCTCGCCTTCTCCCAATACATCATGCACGAAGCCGCACAAGACCGTGCAGACGGACAGGCAAACCCGTAAATACACGAGGTCGTCTGAAACTCTGTTTCGCCCCGTTTCAAGCACAAACAAGATTTCAGACGACCCATCCGACAGGTAAAAACATGCTCCTCATCCGCAACCTGACCTACTGGTTCATCCTCAGCACCAGCCTGATTTTACTTTTCCCCTTCATGCTCCTCGCCCTGCCCGTCCAAGGCGGCGCGCACAAAATGGCGCAAATCTGGGTACGCATCCTCAACTGGTCGCTCAAACACATCATCGGACTCAAATACCGCCTCATCGGTGCCGAAAACATCCCCGACCGCCCCTCCATCATCTGCGCCAAACACCAAAGCGGCTGGGAAACCCTCGCCCTGCAAGAAATCTTCCCGCCGCAGGTTTACGTCGCCAAACGCGAGCTGTTCAAAATCCCCTTTTTCGGCTGGGGACTGAAACTCGTTAAAACCATAGGCATAGACCGCAGCAACAGCCGCGAAGCCAGCAAACAACTGATGGAACAAGGCATGGCGCGCAAAAACGAAGGCTACTGGATTACCATTTTCCCCGAAGGCACACGCCTGCCGCCCGGCGAAAAAGGCCGCTATAAACTCGGCGGCGCGCGCATGGCGAAAATGTTTGAAATGGACATCGTCCCCGTCTCCCTCAACAGCGGCGAATTTTGGCCGAAAAACGCCTTCCTCAAACACCCCGGCACCATCACCGTCGTCATCAACCCCGTCATCCCCCACAACAGTGGCACGGAAGCCGAATTGATGGCGGAATGCGAAAAACGGATTGAAACGCAACAACCCCTTATCGAAGGGAAAGGACCGTTTGCCGTCGCAAAGGTCGTCTGAAAACGCAAATTCGCCCCGACACCGACCCAATCCATGTCCCGCCACTACGCCCACACCCTTTCAGACGGCCAGTCCATCCGAATCCGGCTCAAACGCAGCGCCAAGAAAAACCTCATCCTGCGCCCCGTATCCCGCGACACCGTCAGCATCAACGTTCCCCCGTTCGTCAGCCATCGCTTTCTCGCCCAATGGCTGACCGACAACGAGCCCCTGCTGCGCCGCACCCTCGCCCAAGCCCCGACCGCCACATCCGCCGACACCCTTCCCGAATGGATTTGGTATCAAGGCGTTCAGACGACCCTATCCGTCCACAGCGGCAGCCACATCCAAATCAGGCCGTCTGAAATCCTGCTGCCCGACAAAGAACCCGCCGCCCAACTGACCCACCTGCGCCGCTTCCTGCACGAACGCGCCCGCGAATACCTGCTGCCGCGTCTCGAACACCATGCCCGCGCCACCGCCCTCATTCCCGCCGCAACCGCCCTCTCCAACGCCAAAACCTTCTGGGGCGTCTGCCGCCACACCACCGGCATCCGCCTCAACTGGCGGCTCATCGGCGCACCCGATTACGTCGCAGACTACATCTGCATCCACGAACTCTGCCACCTGCCCCACCCCGACCACAGCCCGCAATTTTGGGCAACCGTCAACCGCCTCACCCCGCACACCCAAGCCGCCGAAAAATGGCTGAAAGCCCACGGACGCGAATTGTTTGCATTAGGCTGAACCGTACAACGCGCCGATACAACAAGGTCGTCTGAAACCCTGTTTTACCCTGTTTCAAGCCCAAACAAGTTTTCAGACGACCTCATCGATTCTTTCTACGCTCGGCAAACCAATCCATTACAAACCATCTTCCCCACTATCCGCCCGCCCTGTAAAACAGGATAATGCCGTATACTTTTGTGACGGCGAGAGTGCGCGGCATTAGCCGAAGAAGAACCTTTCAGACGACCTTGTACGCAACGGCGGCATTGTTCATCATCCGCCCAACAAAAAAAGGCTAAAATACGCAGACTTTCAATCGTTTAAAACACTCGACAAACCAACAACAGCGGACATACCGCCCAACCGGTTTTCGCGCCAATATCCGCATCCCGCCACACAAACAGCCAATATCAGGGAAAACACATCATGATCAGCATTTTCGACATTTTCAAAATCGGCATCGGTCCTTCCAGCTCCCACACCGTCGGCCCCATGAAAGCCGCCGCCGCCTTTTCAGACGACCTCAAACAATCAGGGCTGGACGCGCAAACCGAGCGCATCGTCATCGACATTTACGGCTCGCTGGCGCTGACAGGACGCGGACACGGTACATTCGACGCCCTCCTGCTCGGCTTGGAAGGCAGCCTGCCGCACGACATCCCCCTCGCCGACATCCCCGACCGTCTCGAACGCATCCGCACGCAACACATCCTCCGCCTCAACGGACGCGAAATCAGCTTCAACCCCGACAGCGACCTGAATATACGCGGCGACCAAGTGTTGCCCAAACACCCGAACGGACTGAATTTCACCGCCTACGGCAAAGACGGCGGCAAACTCAAAGAACAAATTTACTACTCCGTCGGCGGCGGCTTTATCGTTACCGATCAAGAGTTTGACAAACAAGCCGAGCAAACGCGTCCAGTCCCCTACCCTTACACCAGCTGCGCCGAACTGCTCGCCCAATGCCGCATGAACCAGCTCGACATTTCCGAAGCCGTGTTGGCAAACGAAGCCGCGCTTGCCGGTTGCAGCGAAGCCGAAATCCGCCGCCGCGTTGCAGGCGTTGCCGACGTTATGGAAGGCTGCATCAAGCGCGGACTGGCGGCAGACGGCGAACTGCCCGGCGGCTTGAACGTCCGCCGCCGCGCCCCGCAGCTTGCCGCCAAACTCAAAGCCCTGCGTGAAACCGAAATCGTCAACACCCAGCTTTGGCCCATGGTTTACGCCATGGCGGTCAACGAAGAAAACGCCGCCGGCGGACGCGTCGTTACCGCCCCGACCAACGGTGCCGCCGGCATCATCCCCGCCGTCCTGCACTACTTCCGCAAGTTCAACCCGCACGCCACGCAAGAGCGCGTCGAAAACTTCCTGCTCACCGCAGGCGCCATCGGCATCCTCTACAAAACCAACGCCTCCATCTCCGGCGCGGACGTCGGCTGCCAAGGCGAAGTCGGCGTCGCCTGCTCCATGGCGGCGGGCGCATACGCCGAAGTCATCGGCGGCACGCCCAAACAAGTGGAAAACGCCGCCGAAATGGCGATGGAACACCATTTGGGCCTGACCTGCGACCCCGTCGGCGGATTGGTGCAAATTCCCTGCATCGAACGCAACGGCATCGCCGCCGAAAAAGCCCTCAAACTCGGCACCCTCGCCCTGCTGGAAGACGGCACGGACAAAAAAGTCTCGCTCGACGAAGTCATCCAAACCATGTTGCAGACAGGGCGCGACATGAAGTCCACCTACAAAGAAACCTCGCTTGCCGGACTCGCCATCACCCTCCAGAAAAAAGCCGTCCCCGTCTCCGTCCGCGTTGTGGAATGTTGAAAACGGAGCGACAAAAAGGTCGTCTGAAACTGCTATTTCAGACGACCTTTTGTTTGACTCGATTCATTTCATATGCGCTTAAAACTATCATCGCAGATGACAACAATTCTTCAGCAGCCCTATTTTTTCAACGCAATATTTTCAGACGACCTCTTGGCGTAGAAGGTCGTCTGAAAAATCATTCAGCCCTACCGCTTCAAAGCCAACGTCAACACACCCGCCGTAACCAGTCCCAAGCCTACCCATTCCTGCGTGCTGGGGCGTTCGTCCAGAAAGACCACCGCCATCAGCGCGACCAAAACCAGGCTGAATTTATCGACGGGGGCGACTTGCGAGGCATTGCCCAGTTGCAGGGCTTTGAAGTAGGCGAGCCAGGATGCGCCGGTGGCGAGGCCGGAGAGAATCAGGAAGGTCCAGTTGCGACCGGTAAACCCGTTCACGCCCTGCCATTTGCCGGTATAGGTCAGGAACAAGACCAGCGCGGCGAGGATGACCAACGTGCGGATGAAGGTGGCGAAATCCGAATCTATGCCCTGCAAACCTATTTTGGCGAAAATCGCCGTCAGCGAGGCGAAGCCTGCGGATGCCAATGCCCAGAAAAGCCATGCGTTACTGCCCATGTTTGTCCGTCTCTCTTATAAATTGTCAACAATATGAACCGTATTTTTGTTGAATTATCGAATTTTTCACTGCGATTCATTCTCAGATAACGCTATAATATGCTTAATATTCTTTTGAATCCATCAGCGTTTGTCTTTCCGATGGGCTTTCAGACGACCCTCCTCTTTTTCTTCCCCATTCAGTAAAGGAAAATCATGAGCTTCAAAACCGATGCCGAAATCGCCCAATCTTCCACCATGCGTCCGATTGGCGAAATTGCCGCCAAGCTGGGTTTGAACGTGGACAATATCGAACCCTACGGCCATTACAAAGCCAAAATCAATCCTGCCGAAGCGTTCAAACTGCCGCAAAAACAAGGCCGTCTGATTTTGGTTACCGCCATCAACCCGACTCCGGCGGGCGAAGGCAAAACCACCGTGACCATCGGTTTGGCGGACGCGTTGCGCCACATCGGCAAAGACGCCGTTATCGCCCTGCGAGAACCTTCTTTGGGGCCGGTGTTCGGCGTCAAAGGCGGCGCGGCGGGCGGCGGCTATGCCCAAGTTTTGCCGATGGAAGACATCAACCTGCACTTCACCGGCGACTTCCACGCCATCGGCGCGGCGAACAACCTTTTAGCCGCCATGCTCGACAACCATATCTACCAAGGCAACGAGTTGAACATCGACCCCAAACGCGTGCTGTGGCGGCGCGTGGTCGATATGAACGACCGTCAGTTGCGCAACATCATCGACGGCATGGGCAAACCCGTTGACGGCGTGATTCGTCCTGACGGCTTCGACATCACCGTCGCCTCTGAAGTCATGGCGGTATTCTGCCTTGCCAAAGACATCAGCGATTTGAAAGAACGTTTGGGCAACATCCTCGTCGCCTACGCCAAAGACGGCAGCCCCGTTTACGCCAAAGATTTGAAAGCCCACGGCGCGATGGCGGCATTGCTCAAAGACGCCATCAAGCCCAACTTGGTGCAAACCATCGAAGGCACGCCCGCCTTCGTACACGGCGGCCCCTTCGCCAACATCGCCCACGGCTGCAACTCCGTTACCGCCACCCGACTGGCGAAACACCTTGCCGATTACGCCGTAACCGAAGCAGGCTTCGGCGCGGATTTGGGCGCGGAAAAATTCTGCGACATCAAATGCCGCCTTGCCGGTTTGAAACCCGACGCAGCCGTCGTCGTCGCCACTGTCCGCGCCTTGAAATACAACGGCGGCGTAGAACGCGCCAACCTCGGCGAGGAAAACCTCGAAGCCTTGGCAAAAGGCCTGCCCAACCTGCTGAAACACATCGCCAACCTGAAAAACGTATTCGGCCTGCCCGTCGTCGTCGCCATCAACCGCTTCGTGTCCGACTCCGATGCCGAGTTGGCCATGATTGAAAAAGCCTGCGCCGAACACGGCGTCGAAGTTTCCCTGACCGAAGTGTGGGGCAAAGGCGGCGCGGGCGGCGCGGATTTGGCGCGCAAAGTCGTCAACGCCATCGACAACCAACCCAATAACTTCAGCTTCGCCTACGATGTCGAGTTGAGCATCAAAGACAAAATCCGCGCCATCGCCCAAAAAGTGTACGGCGCAGAAGACGTCGATTTCAGCGCAGAAGCATCAGCCGAAATCGCCTCGCTGGAAAAACTGGGCTTGGACAAAATGCCCGTCTGCATGGCGAAAACCCAATATTCCCTCAGCGACAACGCCAAACTCTTAGGCTGCCCCGAAGGCTTCCGCATCACCGTGCGCGGCATCACCGTTTCCGCCGGCGCAGGCTTCATCGTCGCCCTGTGCGGCAACATGATGAAAATGCCCGGCCTGCCCAAAGTCCCCGCCGCCGAGAAAATCGACGTGGACGCAGACGGCGTGATTCACGGCTTGTTCTGATTTGAATTGAAAGTGAAATAAAACGGCAAAAAAGGTCGTCTGAAAACGGGTTTCAGACGACCTTTTATTATTTGAAACGGTTTAAACTCAACCGTGACAACCCGTAGCGTGGGCTTCGCCCGCGAATCCTCCCCTAATGAAAATAGTCGTCTGAAACGATAGGGCAAACCTGCCGCTTTCGTTCTCAGACGACCTTATATTATTTGAAACGGTTTAAACTCAACCGCGACAACCCGTAGCGTGAGCTTTACCCACGAATCCTCCCCTGATGAATAGTCATCTGAAAAGCTGGAGCAAACCCGCCGCATTGGTTTTCAGACGACCCTTTGTTTACGTGATCGCTTTGCCTTATCCTGATTTGAAGTTAATCCACTATAATACCGCCCATTGTTTTTAAATCGACGAAAGGCCGTCTGAAATGACTCAAAACGCAAGCAACCTCTGCTGGCTCGATATGGAAATGACCGGGCTTGACCCCGAACGCGAACGCATTATCGAAGTCGCCATGATTATCACCGACTCCGATTTGAACGTCTTGGCGCAGTCCGAAGTTTATGTCGTCCACCAAAGCGACGAACTGCTCGACGGCATGGACGCATGGAATACCGCCACCCACGGCCGCACGGGGCTGACGCAGCGCGTGCGCGAATCGCGGCTGACCGAAGCCGAAGTGGAGCAGAAACTGCTCGACTTTATCGCGCAATGGATTCCCGAAAAAGCCACGCCGATGTGCGGCAATTCCATCCATCAAGACCGCCGCTTCATGGTCAAATACATGCCGCGCCTCGAAGCGTATTTCCACTACCGCAATCTGGACGTGTCCACCCTGAAAGAACTCGCCAAACGTTGGAATCCGCCCGTTGCCAAAGGCGTGGTGAAACGCGGCTCGCATCAGGCTTTGGACGATATTCTCGAAAGCATCGAGGAAATGCGTTACTACCGCGAAAACTTCTTGAAACTGCCTGAGGCCGTCTGAAAACACCGTCGGCACACTTTTCAGACGACCTCCGACCATCATGTCCTATCAATACCGCCAATCACTGCCCGACACGCCGCTGGACATCGTCGGCGACGTTCACGGCGAATTTGCCGCCTTTCAATCGCTGCTGCACCGGCTCGGCTACCGCGACGACGGTTTCCATCCGCGCGGGCGGCGGCTGGTGTTCGTCGGCGATTTGTGCGACCGCGGTCCCGACAGCCCCGCGATGCTGGCGTGGTTTAAACAGGCTTACGAACGTGGATGGGCATGGATGGTTTTGGGCAACCACGAATTGAACATCCTTGCCGACGACCCGAAAGACGGCTCCGGCTGGTTTTTCGATGTCCGCGCCGAAAAAGACGCCCATTACGCGCCGTGGCATTGCGTGGAAGAGAAAGAAAAAAACGAATTGCGCGCATGGCTGGCCGAACAGCCCTTGCTGCTGGAGCACGAAGACCTGCGCATCGTCCACGCCGCCTGGCTGCCGCCGCAAATCGAACGCCTCGAAGAAGCAAAGGGCGAAAGCCTGACCGCGCAATACCGCCGCTTCGATGCCGAGTTGAAACACCGCCTTCAGACGGCCTCTTGGTATCCCGACTACCTCTACGAACAGGCGCATTACGCCCCGCAGGCGGAAAATCCCGACCATGCGCCGCCACCCATGCCCGCCACGGCGCGATACGAACTCGAACGCAGCCGCCTGCATCCGATACGCGCCCTCACCAGCGGCGTGGAGCGTTTGGCGGACAAGCCGTTTTACGCCGGCGGACGTTGGCGCGGTACGACCCGTTGCGCGTGGTGGGACGACTACCGTGACGATAAGCCCGTCGTTATCGGCCATTATTGGCGCAGTTGGCAGCCCTCTCCCGCCGCCGTTGCCGCCGAACGGCTGTTGCTGCCGCCGCAGCCGGATGTCTGGCACGGCGCGCGGCGCAACGTGTTCTGCGTCGATTTCTCGATAGGCGCAAGCTGGCGGGCAAGGAAATTCCCGCAGAAATACCGTCCCGAACAGTTCCGGCTGGCGGCGTTGCGCTGGCCGGAGAAGGTGTTGGTGTTTGAGAATGGCGAATGCGCAGCGACGCGTTAGCCTGACAACAAACCGGCATAGTCGCCCAACCCACAGAAAAGCAATCCATAATTTTGAACTCTCCCCAACCTTGCGCAAACATTTTTCTGATTCAATCACGCCCAATAAAAAAAGCCGGCCGAACCTATTTAAGGTCCGACCGGCTTTTATCGTTTTAAAAATTAACGATGTCTGTGGACTTGGCTGCCGATGACGCCGCCTAATGCAGCGCCGCCCAAAGTAGAGCCGGTATCGCCACCGATCAAGTTACCCGCTACACCGCCCAATACCGCGCCAGTAGCAGTATTGCGTTGTGTTTGGGTCATGCCCGCACATGCACTCAGAGAAGTAGCAATGGCGATCAAGGTCAAAGTTTTAGTCAAGAAAGACTTGCTCATGGTGTGTTCTCCGTTGTGGGTTAACTCAGTAACGAAAGTATGTCACACCAAGTCATTAATATTTATTCCAATAAGTAAAGTCATTTTAAACTAGGATAACTTAACAGGCGGACAGTTAGAAAAAACCATAATCCGATAAATCAGACAAATTAAATAAAAGGTCGTCTGAAACTGTCTGTTTTTACCCACACACAGACTTTTCAGACGACCTCTTTTTCGCCACACAAACCGATTTAAGGCGCGACCCGTTTACGGTTTGCCGCAGCCAAAAGCGCGAGCATTTCTTCGGTGGTATCCCAGCCGATGCAGGCATCGGTAATGCTTTGCCCGTAAACCTCGGGCTTGTCCTGTCTGCCTTCGACCAAATGGCTTTCCACCATCACGCCCATAATATTGTCTTCGCCGTTTTCCAGTTGCGCGGCAATATCTTGGGCAACTTCCATCTGCCGTCTGTAATCTTTACGGCTGTTTGCGTGGCTGCAATCGACCATCAGCTTGGGCGACAAACCGGCCTTTATCAATTGTTCCGCCGCCGATTTGACGTGTTCGGTGCTGTAATTCGGTTCTTTGCCGCCGCGCAGGATAACGTGGCAGTCGGGATTGCCGCTGGTATGTACAATGGCGGAATGCCCCGCTTTGGTTACAGACAGGAAGTGATGTGGATGACTTGCCGCGCCAATCGCATCGATGGCGATTTTCAGATTGCCGTCCGTACCGTTTTTGAAACCGACCGGACAGGACAGGCCGCTGGCGAGTTCGCGGTGTACTTGGCTCTCCGTCGTCCGCGCACCAATCGCGCCCCAAGAAATCAAGTCCGCGTAATATTGCGGCGTAATCATGTCGAGGAACTCTGTCGAAGCGGGCATGCCCATATTGTTCAGCGTCAGCAGCAAGCTGCGCGCCTGACGCAGACCGTAGTTGATGTCGAACGTACCGTCCAAGTGCGGGTCGTTAATCAGACCTTTCCAGCCGACCGTCGTGCGCGGTTTTTCAAAATACACGCGCATCACAATCAGCAATTCTTTTTCATATTTCTTGCGCAACACCAGCAAACGTTCGGCGTATTCCAAGGCGGCTTTGGGGTCGTGGATGGAACACGGGCCGATAATCACCAGCAGGCGGTTGTCCTTGCCGTGAACCAAATCGGCGATTTCATGCCGCGTGCGGTGTACCAGCCCCGCCGCTTTCTCGGAAATCGGCAGCTCGTACAAATGGGCAATCGGCGGCAGCAGCTCTTTGACTTCTCTAATCTTAATATCGTCGGTAGGGTATTGTTGGGTCATTGTTATTGCTTTCAAATTCAGATAAATTAAGGCATAGATTACCTTCTTTACCTGTTTTAAACAAGCCTTTTAGCCATCTTACGGCAATTTTATTTCAAAAAATCAAATTTTTTCTGTTTTTATATATTTAAATTTCTAAAATTCAAAATTTTTCGCAATAAAATTTTGATTAATTCAATAAGCAATACCTGCGTTGTCAACAATTTTCATCCTTCCCTAATAATCCTCCCGTCTTCCGACAGCATCTTTTTGACGAATACCTCAAGCCCCTTCCATCCAAAACTTGACCGCGGACAAGCCCTGCTTTGTTTTTACGCAAGCCGACATATCATTCACATCGAAATGTAGTAAAATGACAAAATATCAAAGCAATATCGCGCAGCCTGTGTTGCTTATCCTACACAACCCGCCCTGCCGCATCATTAAAATAAACATATACTCGTCGCACATCCCACACATCCTTCCCGCTCTTACTGAAAAGCCGTCCTACCTTTCAGACGACCTTTCTTTTCAACCTCAAAACAAGGAGCGTTACAATGAAAGCAGCACGTTTTTACGATAAAGGCGACATCCGCATCGAAGACATCCCCGAACCGACCGTCGCCCCCGGCACCGTCGGCATCAACGTCGCCTGGTGCGGCATCTGCGGTACCGACCTGCACGAATTTATGGAAGGTCCGATTTTCATACCGCCCTGCGGCCATCCGCATCCGATTTCCGGCGAGTCCGCGCCCGTAACGATGGGACACGAGTTCTCCGGCGTGGTTTATGCCGTCGGCGAAGGCGTGGACGACATCAAAGTCGGACAACACGTCGTGGTCGAACCCTACATCATCCGCGACGACGTACCGACCGGCGAAGGCAGCAACTACCACCTTTCCAAAGACATGAACTTCATCGGTTTGGGCGGCTGCGGCGGCGGTCTCGCCGAAAAAATCGCCGTCAAACGCCGCTGGGTACATCCGATTTCCGACAAAATCCCGTTAGACCAAGCCGCTTTGATTGAGCCCCTGTCCGTCGGCCATCACGCCTACGTCCGCAGCGGCGCGAAAGCAGGCGACGTCGCATTGGTCGGCGGCGCAGGCCCCATCGGTTTGCTGCTTGCCGCCGTGTTGAAAGCCAAAGGCATCAAAGTCATCATCACCGAATTGAGCAAAGCACGCAAAGACAAAGCCCGCGAATCCGGCGTTGCCGACTACATCCTCGACCCGTCCGAAGTCGACGTCGTCGAAGAAGTGAAAAAACTGACCAACGGCGAAGGCGTGGACGTGGCATTCGAATGCACCAGCGTCAACAAAGTGCTGGACACCATGGTCGAAGCCTGCCGTCCGACCGCGAAGGTCGTCATCGTATCCATCTGGAGCCACCCCGCCACCATCAACGTCCACAGCGTCGTGATGAAAGAACTGGACGTGCGCGGCACCATCGCCTACTGCAACGACCACGCCGAAACCATCAAACTGGTGGAAGAAGGCAAAATCAACCTCGAACCTTTCATCACCCAGCGCATCAAGCTGGACGAACTGGTTTCTGAAGGCTTTGAGCGTCTGATTCACAACAACGAATCCGCCGTCAAAATCATCGTCAATCCCAACCTGTAAACGCCTGACGGATTGATAGAAACACAAAGGTCGTCTGAAAACCTCAAACCGAGATTTTCAGACGACCTTTTTATCTGCAAAGACAATTCACCCCATCATCCACAATACCCTTCAGGCTATTGCCCATCAGTTATAGTGGATTAACTTTAAACCAGTACGGCGTTGCCTCGCCTTAGCTCAAAGAGAACGATTCTCTAAGGTGCTGAAGCACCAAGTGAATCGGTTCCGTACTATCTGTACTGTCTGCGGCTTCGTCGCCTTGTCCTGATTTAAAGTTAATCCACTATATTTCCCAACACCACCCAATCCACTGCCAAAACATCTGCAAAGGTCGTCTGAAAGCCAACCTCAAGAAACTAAAGCTTCTTTTAAACGCTTTCAGACGACCTCTTATCTAATTTAAATGCCGAATAAAATATAATCTTTGCAAAAACACAACAAAAAATAATACAAAAATTTACAAAAAACACAGGAACTTATAAAATACCAAACAATAACAGTTGCAACAATAATCACAAATCATAATAATGTCATATATACCGTTCAGGCAAAAAAGCCTGCCGTATATCAGTTACACAGAAATATTACGGAGACTGTGTCAATACACACCTAAACTCACATACAAGGATAAATCCGATGAAAACACGTTTTACTTTAACCTCTCTGGCTCTGGCTTCTCTCATGATGATGAGCAATGCTGCAATGGCTGATGTTGTCGCCCCTGGTACAAACCAATTTTTCAACGTTAAACTGAAAGTAACTGGCTCATGTGAAGTATTCACTGTCACTAGTGGTAAAACAAGTGCAATCACAGCTGACAGCGATACCATTTCCGGCGCAGATATCGACTTTGGTTCTCACCTGGCGGAAACTAACAGTGCCGAATTGTCCAAAGAAAATGAAGGCAAAGCAGGAAATGGCATCCAAGTCGCCTGTAGCAAAAACACTGCATTCCAGGTTGCTTTGGAACCAAGCAATAACAGCGAGGAAGGCACTGGTGCTATGAGCAGCGCGACCACCGGTGGTAGCAACCAAGATCAAATTGCATACCAGCTCTTCAAACCTACTATCAACAATCCAGGAACAGAAACTGAAGCAGTTAGTGATAGCATTAGTGCAAACAAATGGGGTAAAGGCGCCAACGCCTTGTCTTTACTAGGCAAAGGCACAACCACTCCTATCACACTGCCTGTATTTGCCAAAATCGCAACGGGCGCATTGACAAACAAAACTCCTGATCTCTACCAAGACCACGTAAAAGTAACCCTGACCTACTAATCCGGTTTACTCCCTCAAAACAAAAAAACCAAAAAATCCTCATGCAAAAAGCAATCAGCACACTTGTCGGTATGCTGACGGCGGCAGCGGTTTTACCAAGCCATGCCGCCGGCTTGCAAGTCAGTCCGACATCGCTTTCCCTGCCCGCCAAACAGCGGGCGGGTATTTTTACTTTGGGAAACAAGGGCGCAGAGCCGTTGACGGCACAAGTGCGCGTATTCCGTTGGACGCAGGACGCAAACGGCGGTGAAGTGCTCGAACCTACCGATGCCGTCATTGCCAGCCCGCCCATGGTCAAACTGGAAGCGGGTGCGCAGCAGCAGTTCCGCGTGATGCGCGTCAAACCGTCCGACAAACAGACTGAAGAAGCCTACCGCCTGATTGTGGACGAGCTGCCCGCTCCCGATGCGAAACCACGAAAAGGCATTCAGTTGGTGATGCGCTATTCGCTGCCGCTGTTTGTCAACGTTCAAAACAATGCCGAACCGAAGCTGCAATGGCGCGCGGAAAAAGCCGCGAACGGCAAAGCGGTTTTGGTTGCCGAAAACACGGGCAATGCCCATGCGCAACTGAGCAATATTACTTTTCAGACGACCTCTGCCAAAGACGCATTGACGCTGGCAAATGGTTTGGCAGGCTACGTCCTGCCGGGCAACACTTGGAAACGCGAATTGGAAGTTTCCCCCGCCTCTCTGAACCAAGGTCGTCTGAATGCCACGGTAAACGGTATGCCGATCCAAACGGAGGTACGGTTTGCCGCCCCATGACCTAAGGACACGGCTCACCCGGCTGAGTGCCGCGCTGATGCTGTGTTTCTACGCCCTGCCCTCCACTGCCCAAGACATCCTGACGCAGGCGGCGCCTGCTACCTACGAGCAGGCATGGCTGACCGTTTACCCGCAGGTCAAAGTCAACGGCAGCATACGCGACGGTGTCGAACCATTCATGTCGCGTAACGGCGTACTGTATGCGCGTCCCGAATCCCTGCGCGCCTACGGCATTGCCCTGCCCGACGCAGAAGCTGCCGAGGCGGGCAAAAACGGCGTTGTGCCTGAAATTCAGGACGGCGCATCCACACCCGGCGCAGGCGTATGGTTCGAACTCTCCGCCATCCCCGGCTTGCAGGCGAAATACAATGCAGCCGCGCAAACCCTTGACCTCACCGCCCCCCTCGAATGGCAGCCCGACCTGAAAACCGCCCGAATCGGCGCATTGCAGGAAAACCGCTACGCCATTGCCAAACCCGGCTTTGCCGCCGTTCTGAACTATGACGCCAATATCTCGCGCAACCGCTCCGGCAACGGCACGCAGGGCGTTTTCGGCGAAATGCGCCTGAGCACGCCTTGGGGCTATCTGAACCATACCCAATTTGCCAACCGAAGCCACAACAAAGAAAGCGGCTCCCGCGGCAACACCGCCCGCCTGGACACCTACTGGCGCACCGTCTGGCCCGAACAAGGCATATCGCTGACCGTCGGCGACACCCTGACCGGACAAATCGGCTCATGGGGCGGCACACGCATCGGCGGCATCAAAATCTCCCACACTTACAACACCCGCCCGTGGAAACAAACCGCCCCGCTGCGTTCCTACCTCGGCAAAAGCACCCTGCCCGGTACAGTCGATCTTTATATTGACGGCGTCAAACAAATGAGCCGCGACATTGAAGCGGGCGAATACGAACTCATCCTGCCGCCGTCCATCAGCGGCCGCAGCAACGCCCAAGTCGTCGCCACCGACGTACTGGGGCGCACCGTCGTCGTCGATATGCCGCTTTACGGCGGCAGCGGACTTTTGGCGAAAGGCTTGAACGAATGGTCGTTTGAAGCGGGCTACGTCCGCCGCGATTACGGCATCCGTTCCGCAAAATACCAATCCGACCCCGTTGCCTCCGGCACGCTGCGTTACGGCGTCAGCAATACCCTGACCGCCCAAATCCACGGCGAAGCCGCGCGCGGTTACCGTCAGGCAGGCATTGCCGCCGATACCGTCTTGGGTTCGCTCGGACAACTTAATCTTACCCATGCCGAAAGCCGCTTTGCGGGCAAGACAGGACGACGCAGCAGCGCATTTTTCAATACCCAATGGGACAGGCTCTCCTTCAGCGCGGGCGCAAGCCGTACCAACGGACAATTTGCCGAACTGGGCGACACCGCATATGGTGCAGACTTTTTCAAAGCCATACGTCATCCCGCTACATCCGCCTCTGCATCCGCAGGTTGGAGCAGCGACAAACTCGGCTCATTCAGCCTATCCTACGTCCATTCACACACCGAAGGCCGCCCTGCAGACGGAATAGGCTCGTTCAGCTGGAGCCGCAACTTCAAAAAAAGTACCTCGCTTTACGCCGGTGCCAATAAAAATTTCCGCAATGAGCGAGAACTGAGTTTTCACGCCGGACTCTCCATCAGCCTTGACAACGGCTACTCAACCTCCGCCGGCATCAGCAGAAACAGACACAACAACAGCTACCAGGCAACCCTGAGCAAAACCAGCAGCGGCATAAACAGCACCAGCTGGGGCATAGGCTGGCAGCAAAACGACAACACACATGGCAGCCGCAGCAATACCTTCAACGGCAACATCCGCCATCAAAACACCTACGGCGACGGCTGGGCAAACGTTTACAGCCAAAGCGGCAACAGCAACTGGAATGCAGGCTGGAGGGGCGGTCTCGTCCTCATGGGCGGCAGCCTCTTCGCCACCCGCCAAGTCAACGACAGTTTCGCCGTCGTCAGCACCGGCGATATGGCGGGCGTCCCCATCCGCGCAGGCGGCATGCCCGTAGGCAAAACCAACCGCAAAGGGCTGGCACTGATCCCCGGCCTCTCCGCCTACCAAAAAAACACCGTCAGCGTCGATATTGCCGAATTGCCGCTGGACGTCCAGCTTGAACACACCGTCGCCGAAATCGCTCCGCCCGAACGCTCGGGCATGCGCGTCGAATTCAAAATCCAGCGCACCCGCGCCGCCACCATGACGCTGAAAGACGCACAAAACCAATTACTCCCGAGCGGCGGCAGCATTACTGCCGAAGACGGCACACCGGCGGCCGTAACCGGCTTCGACGGCAAAACATATATTGAAAACATGAAAGAAGGTAGAAACCGCTTCACCGTCGCCCTCCCCGAAAACGGCGGCACTTGCACCTTCGAAGCGGACTACCCTGAAACACACAATCCGGATTCCATCCCGGAACTGGGAGACATCATATGCAGATAAATATAAAGAGAGGTCGTCTGAAAACCGCAAACCGTCTTTTCCGACAAATGACATTGCCTGCCGTATTCGGACTGCTGTCCCTGTCCGCAGGGCAAGCTTGGGCAAACAGTGGCGAAGCTGGAAGATTTGTACAATGCACCGCCACAGTGCAAGGCAACGAAACCGTCAACGGCCATCCTGCCTTGGTATTTGGAAGTCAAAGCAATGGGGTCAACCTTCTGAACAACAACCAGCCGGAAGATATCCAAGCCACCATTAATTACACATGCACCAATACCATTGCCCAGCCCTTAAAAGTACGCCTGTGTTTTAATATTGACGGGGGACGCGCATCACCAACTACATTTAGTCCTCGAAGAATGACAAACTCCGGGATTAACAACCAAACGCTGCAATTCTTATTACTTAAACCCGATGAGACAGAATGGGGTTCAGATTCAAAAAATAATACGCCCAAAAGTTCTAGCACAGATATCATGCGCATCCCCGCCAAAGACACTGTCACAGGAAGCATGCCTATTAAAGCAAGATTGGTTAGCGGACAAAGTAACATCATACCCACGACCACGGAGCACTCTTATCTCGCAAACTTTACCGACGGCTCCACCGCATTAAGCTGGAGGGCCGCATATGAGGGGGCTCCTGACCCGACCGATTGCGGGACCTACCTTGCCCCCATACGCTTCTCATTCTACGTTCAAGCCCATGTTGCTCCCGTCTGCGAATTCATCTCCGCCGACGACATCGACTTCGGCACACACACCGCCGGCAGCACCGACCTGAAACAGTCGGGCAACCTCACCGTCCGCTGCACCAACGGCACACCCTACACCGTCGGTCTGATTCCTTCCAACGGCAATCAGGAAGGCAGCGGCGAGATGAAATCTACCAATCCCGCCAACACCGACAAAGTCCCCTACCGCCTCAAAAAGGGCACTAATACAAACGCCCACCTCTGGGGCAACCAGCCTTCCGGTACGGGCAGCTGGCAAAAAGCCACCGGCGACGGCAGCAGCAAGACATACACCGTTGCGGCAGAAGTCAAAAACACCGACTACACTCCGGGCGAATATCAAGACAAAGTAACCGTCGATATCCGATACTGATCCGATAGGTCGTCTGAAAAACAGTACGGCATTTCGGTTAGCAAAATGCTTGCTCGAACTGTGCTTTCAATGATGCCGGCGTTCCTGCAAAACCTTGAATCCTTCCTAAATGCAAGCCTGCGACTTATCGTCAGGTTTGCTTTCGAATCATTCGGGTTTGGCGGGAACGCTTTTTTCAGACGACCTCTCCCATACGCTCCCGAAACAACATATAGTGGATTAACTAAATCAGAACAAGGCGACGAAGCCGCAGACAGTACAGATAGTACGGAACCGATTCACTTGGT
>CAUSDA010000044.1:0-22730 GCA_963529965.1 uncultured Neisseria sp. | reverse complement strand
AATCGGTTCCGTACTATCTGTACTGTCTGCGACTTCGTCGCCTTGTCCTGATTTAAATTTAATCTACTATATATTCTGTCGTACAATACGCGCTTTCAGACGACGTCTGGACTTTTGAAGGAATAAAACGGATGAATTTGTTAGGGGCTTTGGCCAAGGTCGGTAGCTTAACGATGGTGTCGCGCATACTTGGATTTGTGCGCGATACAGTAATTGCCCGAGCGTTTGGTGCAGGTATGGCGACCGACGCATTTTTTGTGGCGTTCAAACTGCCGAACCTGTTGCGCCGCGTATTTGCGGAAGGGGCGTTTGCTCAGGCTTTTGTGCCGATTTTGGCGGAATATAAGGAAACGCGTTCGAAAGAAGCGACGGAGGCGTTTATCCGCCATGTGGCGGGGATGCTGTCGTTTGTCCTGGTTATCGTTACCGCGCTGGGTATTCTTGCCGCGCCTTGGGTGATTTGGGCTTCCGCGCCCGGCTTTGCCAAGGATGCGGACAAATTCCAGCTTTCTATCGATTTGCTGCGGATTACGTTTCCTTATATCTTATTGATTTCGTTGTCTTCTTTTGTCGGTTCGATACTGAATTCTTATCATAAGTTCAGCATTCCCGCGTTTACGCCGACGTTTTTGAATATTTCTTTTATCGTCTTTTCGCTGTATTTCATACCGTATTTTGATCCGCCCGTTACCGCGCTGGCTTGGGCAGTTTTTGTCGGCGGGATTTTGCAGCTCGGTTTCCAACTGCCTTGGCTGGCGAAACTGGGTTTTTTGAAACTGCCTAAGCTGAATTTTCAAGATAGGGCGGTCAACCGAGTGATGAAACAGATGGCGCCTGCGATTTTGGGCGTGAGCGTGGCGCAGATTTCTTTGGTGATCAACACGATTTTTGCTTCTTATCTGCAATCGGGCAGCGTTTCGTGGATGTATTACGCCGACCGCCTGATGGAGCTGCCCAGCGGTGTTTTGGGTGCGGCGCTCGGTACGATTTTGCTGCCGACTTTGTCCAAGCATGCAGCCAATCAGAATACAGAGCAGTTTTCCGGACTGCTCGACTGGGGTTTGCGTCTGTGTATGCTGCTGACCCTGCCGGCGGCGGTCGGGTTGGCAGTATTGTCGTTCCCGCTGGTGGCGACGCTGTTTATGTACCGCGAATTTACGCTGTTTGACGCGCAGATGACGCAACATGCGCTGATTGCCTACTCTTTCGGCTTAATCGGCTTAATCATGATTAAAGTGTTGGCACCCGGTTTCTATGCACGGCAAAACATTAAAACGCCCGTCAAAATCGCCATCTTTACGCTCGTCTGCACACAGTTGATGAACCTCGCCTTTATCAGTTCTCTGAAACACGTCGGGCTTTCGCTTGCCATCGGCCTAGGCGCGTGTATCAATGCGGGATTGCTGTTTTATCTGTTACGCAAACACGGTATTTACCGACCGGGTAAAGGGTGGGGGAGTTTCCTGGGTAAAATGCTGCTGTCGCTTGTCGTGATGGGCAGCGGGCTGTGGGCGGCGCAGACTTACCTGCCGTTTGAGTGGGTGCATGTCGGCGGTTTGCGCAAAGCAGGGCAGTTGTGCATCCTGATTGCGATAGGCGGCGGTTTATATTTTGTTTCGCTGGCCGCGTTGGGTTTCAGACCGAGAGATTTCAAACGGGTGGAAACTCGCTAGAGGCTGTTAAGACGTAAAAGAGGTCGTCTGAAAACCTATATTTCAGGTTTTCAGACGACCTTTTTTCATGACGGCAAACTTACGCAACCGCAGGAGCGACAGCTTTTACATAGTTCAGCGCGATAAACTGCTTTTCGGGGTCAAGCTCGGTGATTTTGAGCAGGACTTGCGTTTTAGGCAGCGCGTCAAACGGGATGCCGGTGGCGCGCGTTACTAGAGGCAGGCCTTCGATGCGGACGAGGTCTTCTTTGAGGATAGTTGCGGTCAGCTCGGTTTTGCCTTGCTGTTGCAGGTACACGAGGCTCCAATAGGCTTCCATCTGCCGTTGGAAATCGGCATAGGCGGCGTAGGCGGTGTCGAAATCGCGCAAGGCGGCGAAGAGTTCGGCATCGCTTTGCCGGAAGAGCGGTTCGGCGGTGTCGTCTATCAGACTGATCATCTGTTTTTGGTTGATGTAGTCGGCGGCACGGCGCAGCGGCGAGGTGAACCAGCCGTAATGCTGTACGCCCATGCCGATGTGCGGCTCGGATTTGGTGCTCATGCGCACTTTTCCGGTAGGTTGGACGCGGAAGAGGCCGGGCAGGTCGTTATCATGGAGCATCTGCGCCCAAGTGCTGTTGGCGAGTATCATCATTTCGCTGACCAGCATGTCGATGGGAGAACCGCGTTCGCGGCGGACGACGGAGACTTTGCCTTCTTCATCCAATTCGATGCTGTAATCGTATTGCGGCGCGCGGTCGGGTTCGTATTTGCCGCGCACTTTTTGCAGGGCGACGGCAAATTGGTGCAACCAAATCAGGTCTTGATGGTGGGCGAACATCATTTCACCGGTTTCGTCCAAGCCCGTTTCGGCGTTGAAATGCGGCTCGATGGTTTGGATGCGCAGGTTTTCGGCGATGTTGACGGCTTCAATTTTGCAGGTCGGCTCGCCGATGTTGAACTCGCCGTCCACATCGAAATAAATGCTGACGGCAGGGCGGTACGCGCCCGCATCGAGGCTGAACGCGGCAATCCAGTTTTCAGGCAGCATGGTGATTTTGCCGCCGGGGAAATAGACCGTGCTCAAGCGTTCCATGATGTTTTTTTCCATTTTGTCGCCTTGTTTAATGGCGAGCGACGGCGCGGCGATATGGATGCCGACGCGCTTCGTGCCGTTGCCCAAATCGGTCAGGCTTAAAGCGTCGTCCACTTCGGTGGTTGATTCGTCGTCGATGGAAAAGGCGGTAACATCGGCCTTGGGCAGGTCGGGCATTTCAGGTAAGGGGAGGTCGGGAAAGCCTGTTCCTTTAGGGAAGTATTTGATTTCAAATCCGTCTTGCAGATATTGGGGGATGGACGTAATGCCGCCCGTTTTTTTCGCCAATTCGTAGGCGGAGGTTTTCAGCGCGTCGGCGGCTTTGGTAAAGGCTTTGTAGGTCAGCGACTGCTTGTCGGGTGCGTGCAGGATGGTTTTCAAATCCGCCGCGATTTCAGACGGCATCTCGCCGCGTTTCAAGGCTTCCGCCCAAGCGTCGATTTGCGCGTCTTGCTGTTTTTTGCGTTCGATGGCGGCAAGTGCCTGTTTCAAAGTTTCTTCGGGCGCGGCTTTGAACACGCCTTTGGCTTTTTTGTAGAAATACATCGGTGCGGCGTAAAGCGCAATCAAAGTCGCCGCCAGCTCGGTTTTGGTCGGCGCATGACCGTAATATTCTTCGGCAATCGCCTCGGCGGAAAATTCTTCTTCGCCGCACACTTCCCACAATAAATCGGTGTCGATGTCCGCCGCCTGCGCTTGCGCGTTCTCCAAAAACGCCGCCATATCGCCGTCGAACTCGGCAAAGACGTTGTTCGCTTTCACTTTGGTGCGCTTGCCGTGTTGGGTATCGACTTGGTAGGTGGCGTCGTTTTTTTGGACGATGGCGGCGACTTTGAATTGGCCGGACTCTTCGTAAAAGATATTCATGTATTACTGCTGTCAGGTTGAAGTGGGAAACGGACGATTTTAGCAGATTCTTGTTGATAAAGACGGACAAAAGGTCGTCTGAAAAGCGAATCTGGTTTATTGGAAGGGTTTGTTGTGTTTAGGGCTGGCGGTGGGTGATGCATTTTGTGTCCAATTTTATTGGCGTTGATATGGGCAAAGGAATGAAGTTGGGTTGTTATAAAACACAAATAAGAATCGTTATCATAAACTTATTGAATTTATTAAGATTTTTTTGCAGGTTGACCGACATTTACCTTTTAATGGATTTTGAAATTCGATAAAATAGCAGGATATTAAGATTTGTCTGTCAACCAGTTAGGCATAAACCCATGTTGGCCAGTTACTTTCCCGTCCTCGTATTCATCCTCGTCGGCCTTGCGGCCGGCGTGCTGTTTATCCTGCTCGGCACGATTTTAGGTCCGAAACACCACTACGCCGAAAAAGACGCGGCTTACGAATGTGGTTTCGAAGCCTTTGAAAACGCCAGGATGAAGTTTGACGTGCGTTATTATCTCGTCGCCATCCTGTTCATCCTCTTCGATTTGGAGGTTGCGTTTATGCTGCCGTGGGCGGTGGTGTTCAAAGATTTGGGCGCATACGGCTTCTGGTCTATGCTGGTGTTTATCGTCGTTCTGACGGTAGGCTTTGTTTACGAATGGAAAAAAGGTGCGCTGGAATGGGAATAGAAGGCGTTTTGAAAAAAGGTTTCATCACCACCAGCGCGGATACGGTGCTGAACTATATGCGTACCGGTTCGCTGTGGCCGGTTACTTTCGGTTTGGCCTGCTGTGCCGTGGAAATGATGCACGCGGGTATGGCGCGTTACGACCTTGACCGTTTCGGCATTATTTTCCGTCCGTCTCCCCGTCAGGCCGACCTGATGATTGTGGCGGGTACGCTCACCAACAAAATGGCGCCCGCCCTGCGTCGCGTGTACGACCAGCTCGCTGAGCCGCGTTGGGTATTGTCTATGGGTTCGTGTGCCAACGGTGGCGGCTATTATCATTATTCTTATTCCGTCGTGCGCGGTGCTGACCGTGTCGTGCCGGTAGACGTTTATGTGCCGGGTTGTCCGCCGACTGCGGAAGCCCTGATTTACGGCCTGATGCAGCTCCAACAAAAAATCAAGCGCACTTCCACCATCGCGCGGGACGAGTAGGGGGAACGATATGGCAAGCATCCACAAATTATACGAAACCGTCGTCCGCGTTTTGGGCGATCAGGCAAGCAAAGTCATTTCCGCTTTGGGCGAGGTTACCGTCGAGTGTCTGCCCGAACACTATGTTTCAGTGATGACTACGTTGCGCGACCATGAAGAACTGCATTTCGAGCTTTTGGTCGATTTGTGCGGCGTCGATTACAGCACTTACAAAAACGAAGCATGGCAGGGCAAGCGTTTCGCCGTTGTCAGCCAGCTTCTTTCCGTTAAAAACAATCAGCGCATCCGCGTGCGCGTCTGGGTTTCAGACGACGATTTCCCCGTGGTCGAATCCGTGGTTCCCGTTTACAACAGCGCGGATTGGTACGAGCGCGAAGCCTTCGATTTGTACGGCATCATGTTCAACAACCATCCCGACCTGCGCCGCATCCTGACCGATTACGGCTTCGTCGGGCATCCGTTCCGCAAAGACTTCCCGATTTCCGGCTATGTGGAAATGCGTTACGACGAAGAGCAAAAACGCGTGATTTACCAACCCGTTACCATCGAGCCGCGCGAAATCACGCCGCGTATCGTCCGTGAGGAGAACTACGGTGGCCAATAAATTAAGAAACTACACCATCAACTTCGGCCCGCAACACCCTGCGGCGCACGGCGTATTGCGTATGATTTTGGAGTTGGACGGCGAACAAATCGTCCGTGCCGACCCGCATATCGGCCTCCTGCACCGAGGTACCGAAAAACTGGCGGAAACCAAAACCTACCTGCAAGCCCTGCCTTATATGGATAGGCTGGACTACGTTTCCATGATGGTCAACGAGCAGGCGTATTGCTTGGCGGTAGAAAAACTCGCCGGAATTGATGTGCCTATCCGCGCCCAATACATCCGCGTCATGTTCGCCGAAGTAACGCGCATCCTCAATCACCTGATGGGCATCGGTTCGCACGCCTTCGACATCGGCGCGATGACCGCCATCCTCTACGCCTTCCGTGACCGCGAAGAGCTGATGGACTTGTACGAAGCCGTTTCCGGCGCGCGTATGCACGCCGCCTACTTCCGTCCCGGCGGCGTTTACCGCGACCTGCCCGACTTCATGCCCAAATACGAGAGCAGCAAATTTCGCAATGCCAAGGTATTGAAGCAACTCAACGAATCCCGCGAAGGCACCATGCTCGACTTCATCGACGCCTTCTGCGAACGTTTCCCGAAAAACATCGACACACTCGAAACCCTCCTGACCGACAACCGCATCTGGAAACAACGTACCGTCGGCATCGGCGTCGTCTCCCCCGAGCGCGCCATGCAAAAAGGCTTTACCGGCGTGATGCTGCGCGGTTCGGGCGTGGAATGGGACGTGCGTAAGAAACAGCCGTATGAAGTGTACGACCAAATGGATTTCGACATTCCCGTCGGCGTCAATGGCGACTGCTACGACCGCTACCTCTGCCGCATGGAAGAAATGCGCCAATCCGTACGCATTATCAAACAATGTGCCGACTGGCTGCGCGTCAATCCCGGCCCGGTCATCACCACAAACCACAAATTCGCCCCGCCCAAACGTACCGAAATGAAAACAGGTATGGAAGACCTGATTCACCATTTCAAACTCTTCACCGAGGGTATGCACGTTCCCGAGGGCGAGACCTATACCGCTGTCGAACATCCGAAAGGCGAGTTCGGCGTTTACATCATTTCAGACGGCGCAAACAAACCATACCGCCTGAAAATCCGCGCACCCGGCTTCGCCCACCTGCAAGGCATGGACGAAATGGCAAAAGGCCACATGCTCGCCGACGTTGTTGCCATCATCGGTACGCAGGACATCGTATTCGGGGAGGTTGACCGATAATGTTATCCGCAGAATCCTTAAAACAAATCGACATCGAGTTGGCGAAATATCCCGCCGACCAACGCCGTTCCGCCATCATGGGCGCGTTGCGTATCGCCCAAACCGAAAAAGGCTGGCTCGCCCCCGAGACCATCGCCTTTGTTGCCGACTACATCGGCATCACGCCGGCGCAGGCATACGAAGTCGCCACTTTCTACAATATGTACGACCTTGAGCCGGTCGGCAAATACAAACTGACCGTCTGCACCAACCTTCCCTGCGCTCTGCGCGGCGGCATGGATACCGGCGAATACCTGAAGAAAAAACTCGGTATCGGCTACGGCGAAACCACGCCCGACGGCAAATTTACCCTCGTCGAAGGCGAATGCATGGGCGCATGCGGCGACGCTCCGGTCATGCTGGTAAACAACCACAGCATGTGCAGCTTTATGACTGAAGAGGCGATTGAGAAGAAACTGGCGGAACTGGAGTAGGTCGTCTGAAAAGTAAAGAAAGTAGTTTGGGGTTGAACCCAACAAAAACGAATTAAAGGTCGTCTGAAAATGTTAGGTTTTCAATCTAACTGAAAACATATCAGACAATTTTGAAAATCATCTAAAGATAAAAGGATGTGGGAAAATGAAATTTTGGCATATGCAAATGCACCCAACAGGTGAAATTAGATTTTCTAAAAATATTGATTGGATTTTAGAACATAAAAAAATTATTGGATTGGGACAATGGAAAGAAGGACAGGATCAAATTGACCAATTTATTAACGATATTAAGGTTAATGATGTTGTCGCTTTAAAGCGAGGTTCGGAATTGATTGCACTTGTTCAAGTTACTGGTGGAGCATATCAAGTTACAGATGATACAAATCCTGAAACTTCTTGGATAGTTAATCGCCGCCCTGTTCGTATTTTGGATTGGGCGATTGAAAAACGGACTCTGCCACAACCGCGTGGCACGTTAAATCCTTGTGTAAGTAATGATGCAGAAACGACAAAGATTATTAAGCAATGGTATCAAGATGTACTGAAATCATTTGAAAAACGTAAGTTAGATTTTACTGTCTAGGTTGGCAAGGTAAGTTAGACCGAGACTCAATAAAAATGACCAAAGGTCGTCTGAAAACAAAGCCCTACCAAACTGTCATACAGACACAAACCTAAAGCAAGCTGCTAAAGCGCGGCCGCAACCGATACGAAAACGAACAGGCACACCAAAATGGCTATTTACCAATCAGGCGTGATTTTTGACCAAGTGGATACCGCCAATCCCGACTGCTGGACATTGGACGAATACGTCAAACGCGGCGGTTACAGCGCGCTGCGTAGAATCCTGTCCGAAAACATCTCGCAAACCGACGTAATTGACGAAGTCAAAACCTCCGGCTTGCGCGGGCGCGGCGGTGCGGGTTTTCCGACCGGGTTGAAATGGAGCTTTATGCCCCGTTCCTTCCCTGGCGAAAAATACGTCGTCTGCAACACCGACGAAGGCGAGCCGGGTACGTTCAAAGACCGCGACATCATCATGTTCAACCCCCATGCCCTGATTGAAGGCATGATTATCGCCGGTTACGCGATGGGCGCGAAAGCGGGCTATAACTACATTCACGGCGAAATTTTCGAAGGTTATCAACGCTTTGAGGCCGCACTTGCCCAAGCGCGCGCCGCAGGTTTTTTGGGTAAAAATATTTTGGGTTCGGACTTCGAATTCGAACTCTTCGCCCACCACGGCTACGGCGCATACATCTGCGGCGAAGAAACCGCATTGCTCGAATCGCTGGAAGGCAAAAAAGGCCAGCCGCGCTTCAAACCGCCGTTCCCCGCCTCGTTCGGCCTGTACGGCAAGCCGACCACCATCAACAATACCGAAACCTTCGCTTCCGTGCCGTTTATCGTCCGCGACGGCGGTCAGGCGTTCGCCGACAAAGGCATTCCGAATGCAGGCGGTACTAAATTGTTCTGTATTTCCGGTCATGTCGAGCGTCCGGGCAACTATGAAGTGCCGCTAGGCACTCCGTTTGCCGAAATCCTGAAAATGGCTGGCGGTATGCGCGGCGGCAAACAACTCAAAGCCGTTATCCCCGGCGGTTCGTCCGCGCCCGTATTGCCTGCCGACATTATGATGCAGACCAATATGGACTACGACTCGATTTCCAAAGCCGGCTCTATGCTCGGCTCCGGCGCGATTATCGTGATGGACGAAGACGTATGCATGGTCAAAGCCCTCGAACGCTTAAGCTACTTCTACTACGACGAATCCTGCGGTCAATGCACCCCCTGCCGCGAAGGTACCGGCTGGCTCTACCGCATCGTCCACCGCATCGTAGAAGGTAAAGGCCGCATGGAAGACTTGGATTTGTTGGATTCCGTCGGCAACCAAATGGCAGGCCGCACCATCTGCGCCCTCGCCGACGCCGCCGTCTTCCCCGTCCGCAGCTTTACCAAGCATTTCCGTGATGAATTTGTGCATTACATTGAACATGGCGGGCCGATGAAGCCGAATAAGTGGTGTTGAGGTTTCAGACGACCTGCGTATCGGTGTGTTTGGGATTCTCACCAGCGACTTGATTCCCTCTCCCGCTTGCGGGGGAGGGTTAGGGTGGGGGTGGTGCTTGGAATATTTTGAAACAGATTTTTATACGGGCAAGATTCAGACGGCCTTCGTATAGGTCGTCTGAAAAAAGATTGAGGCCAACCCGGCTATGCGGTACAGCACAAGAAATATGGCATTAAAACAGAATGTCCGTAATCTGAAGCAGAATATGACTTTGGCCGAGCAGAAATTGTGGCATCACTTGCGCGGCAAACGGTTGAACGGAATAAAATTCCGACGCCAACAGACAATAGGCGGATACATTGTCGATTTTGTCAGTATGGAGCATCGTTTGATTATTGAACTGGACGGCGGGCAACATTCGGAACAGATTGAGTATGACGAGCGGCGGACGGTGTTTTTGAATGCTCAAGGTTATCGTGTGTTGCGATTTTGGAATAATGAAGTTTTGCAGCAAACTGAAGCAGTACTGGAAAAGATTATCGAAATGTGCGGTGAGAAATAAGACGGCCGCAATGTTGCAAAGCCACCCCCATCCTAGCCTTCCCCCGCCGGACGGGGGAAGGGACAGACAGTAGCAGATTTGAATGTTTCGGGTTTATTCCTGAGATTCAAGTAAACATAAAACATGATATTGAAAGACGTGACGGCAGCATCTGCTACTTTATGTTCTGACAGAAACCTGTTTCTTTTCTCGTCAGGCGGGAGAGGGTGGGAGGATAGGTTGTACTAGAATTTGGATTTTTCAAAATTAAGAAACCCCTCCTAAAAATAAACAAGCAATAAACTTATACTTTAAAGGCCGTCTGAAACCCATTTTTCAGACGACCTCCATAAAAGATTATTTATCAAATACCCGTAACTAGGAACGAACCATGTTACAAATCGAAATCGACGGCAAACAGGTATCTGTGGAGCAGGGCGCGACGGTGATTGAGGCCGCGCACAAGCTCGGTACTTATATCCCGCATTTCTGTTACCACAAAAAGCTCTCCATCGCCGCCAACTGCCGTATGTGTCTGGTGGACGTGGAAAAAGCCCCCAAACCGCTGCCCGCCTGCGCCACGCCGGTAACGGACGGCATGATTGTGCGCACGCATTCGGCAAAAGCCCGCGAGGCGCAGGAAGGCGTGATGGAGTTCCTGCTCATCAACCATCCGCTTGATTGTCCGACCTGCGACCAAGGCGGCGAATGCCAGTTGCAGGATTTGGCGGTGGGCTATGGCAAAACCACCAGCCGCTACACCGAAGAAAAACGTTCCGTCGTCGGCAAAGACATGGGGCCTTTGGTTTCCGCCGAGGAAATGAGCCGCTGCATCCACTGCACCCGCTGCGTGCGTTTCACCGAAGAAATCGCCGGCTTGCAGGAAATTGCGATGGCGAATCGCGGCGAACACTCCGAAATCATGCCCTTTATCGGCAAAGCGGTGGAAACCGAGCTGTCGGGCAACGTCATCGATTTGTGTCCCGTCGGCGCGCTGACCAGCAAACCGTTCCGTTTCAACGCGCGTACTTGGGAGCTGAACCGCCGCAAATCCGTTTCCGCCCATGACGCTTTGGGCAGCAACCTGATTGTGCAAACCAAAGACCATACCGTCCGCCGCGTGTTGCCGCTGGAAAACGAAGCGATTAACGAATGTTGGCTGTCCGACCGCGACCGTTTCGCCTACGAAGGCCTGTATCACGAAAGCCGTCTGAAAAACCCGAAAATCAAACAGGGCGGCGAGTGGATGGACGTAGATTGGAAAACCGCACTGGAATATGTCCGCAGCGCGATTGAATGTATCGCCAAAGACGGCAACCAAAACCAAGTCGGCATTTGGGCGAACCCGATGAATACGGTCGAAGAACTGTATCTGGCGAAAAAATTCGCTAACGGTTTGGGCGTTAAAAATTTCGCCACCCGTCTGCGCCAACAGGACAAACGTCTTTCAGACGACCTCAATGGTGCGCAATGGTTGGGACAGAGCATCGAATCGCTGGCGGACAACGAAGCCGTATTGGTGGTCGGTGCGAACCTGCGCAAAGAGCAGCCGCTCCTGACTGCCCGCCTGCGCCGCGCCGCCAAAGACCGCATGGCTTTCAGCGTGTTGGCCAGCAGCAAGGAAGAATTGTTGATGCCGCTTCTGGCTCAGGAAACAGTGCATCCCGACGAGTGGGCAGGCCGTCTGAAAAACCTGTCTGCCGATGCGGAACACGCGATTACCGCGAGCCTGAAAAACGCTGAAAAAGCAGCGGTGATTTTGGGCGCGGAAGTACAAAACCATCCCGATTACGCCGCAATTTACGCTGCCGCGCAAGAATTGGCGGACGCGACCGGCGCGGTACTGGGTATTTTGCCGCAAGCCGCCAACAGCGTCGGTGCGGACGTATTGGGCGTGAACTCGGGCGAGAGCGTTGCCGAAATGGCAAACGTGCCGAAACAGGCAGTTTTGCTGCTCAACGTTGAGCCTGAAATCGATACGGTTGACGGTGCAAAAGCCGTAGCCGCGTTGAAACAGGCGAAAAGCGTGATGGCGTTTACGCCGTTTATCAGCGAAACGCTGCTGGACGTGTGCGACGTATTGCTGCCGATTGCGCCGTTTACCGAAACCTCGGGCAGCTTCATCAATATGGAAGGCCGTCTGCAATCCTTCCACGGTGTCGTTCAGGGATTTGGCGATTCGCGTCCGCTGTGGAAAGTGTTGCGCGTATTGGGTAACCTGTTTGACCTGAAAGGTTTTGAATACCACGATACCGCCGCGATTCTGAAAGACGCGCTGGATGCGGAAAATCTGCCGTCCAAACTGAACAACCGCGCCGCTTCGACTCAAAAAGATTTTCAGACGACCTCAAACCGCCTCGTGCGCGTGGGCGGAGTCGGTATTTATCACACCGATGCCATCGTGCGCCGTTCCGAGCCGTTACAAGCGACCAGCCATGCCGCCGTGCCTGCCGCGCGTGTGAATCCGAACACATTGGCGCGCTTAGGCTTACAAGACGGACAAACCGCCATCGCCAAGCAAAACGGCGCAGGCGTGTCCGTGGTGGTCAAAGCCGATGCCGGACTGCCTGAAAACGTGGTGCATCTGCCGCTGCATACCGAAAATGCCGCGCTGGGTGCGTTGATGGACACTATTGAACTGGCGGGAGCTTGATTATGCAGGAATGGTTCCAAAACCTCTTTGCCGCAACGCTCGGTCTGGGCGATTTGGGCATCACCGTAGGCTTGGTGGTGTCCGTCATCGTCAAAATCGTGATTATCCTGATTCCGCTGATTCTGACCGTCGCCTACCTGACTTATTTCGAACGCAAAGTCATCGGTTTCATGCAGCTTCGCGTCGGTCCGAACGTAACCGGTCCGTGGGGTCTGATTCAGCCGTTTGCCGACGTGTTCAAACTCTTATTTAAAGAAGTTACCCGTCCGAAGCTGTCAAACAAAGCCCTGTTCTACATCGGCCCGATTATGTCGCTCGCCCCATCTTTCGCGGCGTGGGCAGTGATTCCGTTCAACGAAGAATGGGTGCTGACCAATATCAATATCGGTCTTTTGTACATCCTGATGATTACCTCGCTGTCGGTTTACGGCGTGATCATCGCAGGTTGGGCTTCCAACTCTAAATATTCGTTCTTGGGCGCAATGCGTGCCTCCGCGCAAAGCATCTCCTACGAAATCGCCATGAGCGCCGCGCTGGTGTGCGTCGTGATGGTGTCGGGCAGCATGAACTTCTCTGACATCGTTGCCGCGCAAGCCAAGGGTATCGCGGGCGGTTCCGTGTTCTCGTGGAACTGGCTGCCGCTGTTCCCAATCTTCATCGTCTATCTGATTTCCGCCGTTGCCGAAACCAACCGCGCACCGTTTGACGTGGCAGAGGGTGAGTCTGAAATCGTTGCCGGCCACCACGTCGAATATTCCGGCTTCGCGTTCGCGCTGTTCTTCCTCGCCGAATACATTTTCATGATTCTGATTGCCGCGCTGACCTCGCTGATGTTCCTCGGGGGCTGGCTGTCCCCGTTCCCGCAAAGCTGGGGCATTGTCGGCACGCCTTCCGCATTCTGGATGTTCGTGAAAATGGCGGCGGTGCTGTACTGGTATCTGTGGATACGCGCCACCTTCCCGCGCTACCGCTACGACCAAATCATGCGCTTGGGCTGGAAAGTGCTGATTCCGATCGGCTTCGCCTACATCGTGATTTTGGGTGTGTGGATGATTTCGCCGCTGAATTTGTGGAAATAAGTTTCAGACAACGTATCAAGGTCGTCTGAAAACGCAGTTTTGAATATTTAACGGAATCCCTGTTTTGAGGGAACAGAATATGGCTAATTTAGTAAAAACTTTCTTGCTCGGCGAACTGGTCAAAGGTATGGGCGTAACGCTCAAAAACTTTTTCGCCCGCAAAGACACGATTTATTTCCCCGAAGAGAAAACGCCGCAATCCGTGCGTTTCCGCGGCCTGCACGCGCAGCGGCGGTATCCGAACGGCGAGGAACGCTGCATCGCGTGTAAATTGTGCGAGGCGGTGTGTCCGGCAATGGCGATTAACATCGAATCGGAAGAACGCGAAGACGGTACGCGCCGCACCAAGCGTTATGACATCGACCTGACCAAGTGCATCTTCTGCGGTTTCTGCGAAGAGGCCTGCCCGACCGATGCGATTGTGGAAACGCATATTTTTGAATACCACGGCGAGAAAAAAGGCGATTTGCACATGACCAAGCCGATCCTCTTGGCAATCGGCGACAAATACGAAGCCGAAATCGCCAAGCGCAAAGCCGCTGACGCGCCGTACCGTTAAGGAGCAGACGAATGACTTTTTCCGCGATTCTGTTCTATATCCTTGCCGCCATCGTCCTATACGGCGCGCTGCGTACCGTTACCGCGAAAAACCCTGTCCATGCTGCTTTGCATCTGGTGCTGACCTTCTGCGTGAGCGCGATGATTTGGATGCTGATGCAGGCGGAGTTTTTGGGCGTGACGCTGGTGGTCGTGTATGTCGGCGCTGTGATGGTGTTGTTCCTGTTTGTCGTGATGATGCTGAATATCGACATCGAGGAAATGCGCGCTGGTTTCTGGCGGCACGCGCCGGTTGCCGGCGTGGTCGGTACATTGTTGGCGGTTGCCCTGATCTTGATTCTGGTCAATCCGAAAACCGACCTTGCCGCATTTGGTCTGATGAAAGACATTCCTGCCGATTACAACAACATCCGCGATTTGGGCAGCCGTATTTATACCGATTATCTGCTGCCGTTTGAGCTGGCGGCGGTATTGCTGCTGTTGGGTATGGTGGCGGCGATTGCGCTGGTTCACCGCAAAACTACCAATCCGAAACGTATGGATCCTGCCGACCAAGTCAAAGTACGTGCCGACCAAGGCCGTATGCGCTTGGTGAAAATGGAAGCGGTCAAACCGCAAACCGAATTTGTTGAAGAGAGCGAAGTTTCAGACGACCTCAAGCCTGAAGGGGGGGGCAAAGCATGATTACCTTGACGCATTATCTGGTATTGGGCGCGCTCCTGTTCGGTATCAGCGCGATGGGCATCTTTATGAACCGCAAAAACGTGCTGGTATTGCTGATGTCGATCGAGCTGATGCTTTTGGCGGTGAACTTCAACTTTATCGCCTTCTCGCAGCATCTGGGCGATACCGCCGGACAGATTTTCGTATTCTTCGTATTGACCGTCGCCGCTGCCGAATCCGCGATTGGTTTGGCGATTATGGTGCTGGTGTACCGTAACAGAAAAACGATTAATGTTGCCGATTTGGACGAGTTGAAAGGGTAGGGAGACAGGGGTCGTCTGAAAAATGCAGATCCTCTTCCCAATATGTTTACAAGTGTATGGTCGCCAACCAATATAAAAAATGAGAAATATATCGAATTATGCCAAGCTAGGCTTATTAGCTTTTTTGATCGCTTGCTCTTCTAGCGTTGCGCTGGCTAAAAGCAGCCGTCCGGCAGGGTTATATCTAAATCCGTTTTTGGGGCCTCCTGGAAGCAAAATAAACCATGTGACTGTTGCCTTATTTCCAAATCGTCAATATTGCATGCAGAGAGAGGGTGAGTCTGGAAAGGTACGACGTGGTACTTACCGACTGGTCAAACAAAAAATATATTTGGATAACGGCATGAAGTTGGCTAAATATAAAGACGATTTTGGCGACCCGAGTCGTGAGTTTTATAGCCTTACACAAAATGGTAAAGAGATAGATACGTTGCTTTATGCTGATGACCAGTTTTTCATTAAAAGAGAGGGTGTTAGCCCAAAAAAATTTTGGCGTTCTCTGAAAATAGAAGTATGTAAAGATTACCGTTAGACAAAAACTGATGGTCAATCTGGAAGAATAGAGGTCGTCTGAAAAGCAATTTCAGACCGTTTCAGACGACCTGATGCGGTAGGTTGGGCTAACCCCGACGAAAAAATATAGTGGATTAACTTTAAACCAGTACGGCGTTGCCTCGCCTTGCCGTACTATCTGTACTGTCTGCGGCTTCGTCGCCTTGTCCTGATTTAAATTTAATCCACTATAACATGACCAATTAAAGCCCGTTGTCTTGAAGGACAGCTTTATCAGATTTGAGTATTTAGCGTGCAGTATGGGTTGAAAACCCATTAATAAAGATACGAAGGCAGCTTGAAAGTGTTGAATTGGCAAGCCAATCTAAAAAACTTTCGGGCAGTCTGAAGTTTAGAAAACTCCTAAAATCAAAAAGGTTCATCCAAAATGAACGACATGACTTTATATCTCATCATTGCCCTCGTGCCTTTGGCAGGCTCGCTGATTGCGGGTTTGTTCGGCAATAAAATCGGACGTGCCGGCGCGCATACGGTTACGATACTCGGCGTGGCAGTGTCCGCCGTGCTGTCGGCTTATGTGCTGTGGGGCTTTATCGACGGCAGCCGCGCCAAGTTTGACGAGAATGTCTATACTTGGCTGACGATGGGCGGTTTGGATTTTTCCGTCGGCTTCTTGGTCGATACGATGACGGCGATGATGATGGTTGTGGTAACGGGCGTGTCGTTGATGGTGCATATCTATACCATCGGCTATATGCATGATGAAAGAGTTGGCTACCAACGCTTCTTCAGCTATATTTCTTTGTTTACATTCAGCATGTTGATGCTGATTATGAGCAACAACTTCATCCAGCTCTTCTTCGGTTGGGAAGCGGTGGGCTTGGTGTCGTATCTCTTGATCGGTTTCTATTTCAAACGTCCGAGCGCGATTTTTGCCAACCTGAAAGCCTTTTTGATCAACCGTGTCGGCGACTTCGGCTTTTTGCTCGGTATCGGCTTGGTGCTTGCCTATTTCGGCGGCAGCCTGCGCTATCAAGATGTATTCGCTTATCTGCCTAATGTTCAGACGGCCACTATCCAACTGTTCCCCGGTGTGGAATGGTCTTTGATTACTGTAACCTGTTTGCTCTTGTTTGTGGGTGCGATGGGTAAATCGGCGCAATTCCCGCTGCACGTTTGGCTGCCTGATTCGATGGAAGGCCCGACACCGATTTCTGCATTGATTCACGCCGCAACCATGGTTACCGCCGGTCTGTTCATGGTATCGCGTATGTCTCCGATTTATGAGATGAGCAGCACTGCGCTGTCTGTCATCATGGTAATCGGTGCGATTACTGCCCTGTTTATGGGTTTCTTGGGTGTGATTCAAAACGACATCAAACGTGTGGTTGCGTATTCCACCCTGTCGCAACTGGGCTATATGACCGTGGCTCTGGGCGCGTCCGCCTATTCCGTGGCGATGTTCCACGTCATGACCCACGCCTTCTTTAAAGCCTTGCTGTTCTTGGCGGCGGGTAGCGCCATTATCGGTATGCACCACGACCAAGACATGCGCCACATGGGCAATCTGAAAAAATACATGCCGATTACTTGGTTAACTATGCTGATCGGTAACTTGTCGCTGATCGGTACGCCGTTCTTCTCCGGCTTCTACTCCAAAGACTCGATTATCGAAGCAGCGAAATACAGCACCCTGCCGGGCAGCGGCTTTGCCTATTTCGCCGTCCTCGCCAGCGTGTTCGTTACCGCGTTTTACGCGTTCCGCCAATACTTTATGGTGTTCCACGGCGAAGAAAAATGGCGCAGCCTGCCTGAGCATCATGACGATCATCATGGCGAAGAGCATCACGGCTTGGGCAAAAACGACAATCCGCACGAAAGCCCGCTGGTCGTTACCCTGCCGCTGATTCTGCTTGCGATTCCGTCCGTCATCATCGGCTACATCGCCATCGAACCCATGCTCTACGGCGATTTCTTCAAAGACGTGATTTTCGTCAACGCCGACGCGCATCCGACCATGCACATCATGAAGGAAGAGTTCCACGGCGCATTGGCAATGGTGTCACACAGCCTGCATTCGCCTGTACTCTACCTTGCTATCGCAGGCGTGTTGAGCGCATGGCTCTTGTACGTCAAACTGCCGCACCTGCCTGCGAAAATTGCACAGGCGTTCCGTCCGGTTTACGTTTTGTTTGAAAACAAATACTACCTCGATGCCCTGTATTTCAATGTTTTCGCCAAAGGCACGCGCGCGTTGGGCAACTTCTTCTGGAAAGTCGGCGATACCGCCATTATCGACAACGGTATCGTCAACGGTTCTGCCAAACTGGTCGGCGCGATTGCCGCTCAGGTACGCAAAGCCCAAACCGGCTTTATCTACACCTACGCCGCCGCTATGGTGTTCGGCGTATTGGTATTGCTCGGCATGACCTTCTGGGGCTTGTTCAGATAAAGGCAGAGTTTCAGACGACCTGTTCATAATTGGTGTAGCAGCATGTCGGATTCGAGAATCCGACCTACGGAATATCTATCCGTAGCCAGTGTAGAGGTCATCTGAAAAAGAACCATTCGAGTTGTAGGTCGGATACTTGTATCCGACATGAAAAAGAAAATAGTACAGCGTGTCGGGTTCGAGAATCCGACTTACGGCATATCGGGATTGCTCAGGTAAAAATGAGATTTTCAGACGACGTTTAGGTCGTCTGAAAAAGGAAACACGAGAAACAATGGTTGAAGACAAATTACCGCAAACCCTAGACGAAGTCCGTGAAGCCATCGACGGTTTGGACAAGGAATTAATAGAATTGCTCGCCCGCCGGCAGAAGCTGGTACGGCAGGCAGGCCGTCTGAAACCTAAAAACGATGTGCAGGCGGTTTCCGCGCCCGAACGGGTGGCGCAAGTGATTGCCTCGCGCCGTGCCTATGCCGAAAAGGCCGGTTTGTCGCCCGAAGTAGCCGAAGCAGTTTGGCGCAGCATGATTGATGCGTTCATTAAACTGGAGATGGAAACCAACCGTGCCGACGGGGCGTAGTCAACATTTCGGTCATAATTGATTTACTTGGAGATACGGAATTTGCCGACCGCCGTCATTCCCGCGCAGGCGGGAATCCAGACCTATCGGCGTATAAACCTGTCAAGGAAAAAGGTTTCCTAAAATCTATGTTCTGGATTCCCGCCTGCGCGGGAATGACGGGATTTAATAAACAGTTGTATCGACAGGTTTATCTAGATACAGAATCAAAGAGACGCGAAAATGCCCGACACGCATACCATCCGCTCCGCCGAATTTACCGCTTCCCGCGCATGGGGCGCACTCAACATCGCCAATATGAACGGCACTACCGTGCGCCTGCACTGGACGGACCAGCCCTACAAATGGCACGTCAACGACGGCGAGGAAGTGTTTGCCGTGATGGACGGCGAAGTCGATATGCACTACCGAGAAAACGGCGAAGAACACATTGTTCGGTTGACAAGCGGCGACATCTTCTACGCAGGAATCGGTACGGAACACGTTGCCCATCCGTGCGGCGAAGCTCGGATTTTGGTGATCGAGAAAGAAGGCAGCGTTTGAGCTCGTCTGAAAAAGAAAACCATTCAAGTTGTAGGTCGGATACTTGTATCCGACATGAAAAAGAAAATAGTACAGCGTGTCGGATTCGAGAATCCGACCTACGGCTGGAAGATTCGGCAGAATTAGCTTGAGATAAATAGCAGAAGCCTGAACAGCCTTTTTCAGACGACCTCTTAAAACGTCGTCTGAAAAACCAACCCACACAACTATATTTTTATTTTAACCACAGGTTAACCACTATGTTTTCCAACTACCTACTCAGCTTGGCAATATGGATACCCATCGCTGCGGGCGTGCTGGTTTTGGCGACGGGGCCGGACAGCCGTGCGCCACTTGCCCGCGTGCTCGCTTTAATCGGTGCGCTTGCCGGTTTCTTGGTAACGCTGCCCTTGTTTACGGGTTTCGACCGTTTGAGCGGCGGCTATCAGTTTACCGAGTTCCACGAGTGGATTCCGCTTTTGCGGATCAACTACTCGTTGGGGGTGGACGGTATTTCGGTGCTGTTTGTCATTCTGAACGCGTTTATCACGCTGATGGTGGTGCTGGCGGGTTGGGAAGTGATTCAGAAGCGTCCGGCGCAGTATATGGCGGCGTTTTTAATCATGTCGGGCCTGATTAACGGCGCGTTTTCAGCGCGGGATGCCCTGCTGTTTTATGTGTTCTTCGAGGGTATGCTGATTCCGCTGTACCTGATTATCGGTGTGTGGGGCGGTCCGCGCCGCGTGTATGCGTCGGTGAAGCTGTTTCTCTATACGCTGATGGGTTCGTTACTGATGCTGGTGGCGATTGTGTACCTGTCTTACCAAGTCGGCGGCTTTTCGATTGAGGATTTCCAAAACATCAAACAGATTCCGCTGGGCGTGCAACAGCTTTTGTTTGTGGCGTTCTTCCTGTCGTTTGCGGTGAAAGTGCCGATGTTCCCCGTGCACACTTGGCTGCCGGATGCCCACGTTGAGGCGCCGACCGGCGGTTCGATGGTGTTGGCGGCGATTACGCTGAAATTGGGCGCATACGGCTTTTTGCGCTTCATCCTGCCGATTCTGCCCGACGCGTCGCGCTATTTCGCGCCGGTCATCATTGTGTTGAGCCTGATTGCGGTGGTGTATATCGGTATGGTTGCGCTGGTGCAGACCGATATGAAAAAACTGGTGGCGTATTCGTCCATCAGCCATATGGGTTTCGTTACCTTGGGGATGTTCTTGTTCATTAACGGACAGTTGAACGACTGGGCGTTGAAAGGCGCTGTCATTCAGATGATTTCGCACGGTTTCGTGTCGGCGGCGATGTTTATGTGCATCGGCGTGATGTACGACCGCCTGCACACGCGCAATATCGCCGATTACGGCGGCGTGGTGAACGTGATGCCCAAGTTTGCGGCGTTTATGATGCTGTTTGCGATGGCAAACGCGGGTCTGCCGGCGACTTCGGGCTTCGTGGGCGAGTTCATGGTGATTATGGGCGCGGTCAAAGTGAATTTCTGGGTGGGCGCGCTGGCGGCGCTGACGCTGATTTACGGTGCGTCTTACACGCTGTGGATGTATAAGCGCGTGATTTTCGGTGCGGTCGGCAATCCGCACGTTGCCGATATGAAAGACATCAACTGCCGCGAATTTGCGATTCTGGCGATTTTGGCGGTTGCGGTATTGGGTATGGGCCTGTATCCGCAGGCATTTATCGAAGTGGTGCATCAGGCGGCAAACGATTTGATTGCCCATGTGGCGCAAAGCAAGATTTGAGGTGTGCGAATGAACTTGATTGATTTGAACTTAATGCCTGCCATGCCCGAAATCGTGCTGTTTGCGCTGCTGATTGCCGTCTTGCTGGCAGATTTGTGGATTAGTGATGAAAACCGCTATCTGACCCATTTGATGAGCTTGGGAACCGTCATTATCGTGGCGGTTACGCAGCTGGCGGTGTGGGAGCAGGGCAGTACGCTGGCGTTTCACGGGATGTATATCGCCGACGGTATGTCGCGCCTGTCCAAGCTGGTGTTGTACGGGCTGACCTTCGGGCTGTTTATTTACAGCAAACCGTACAATCAGGCGCGCGGTATTTTTAAAGGCGAGTTTTACACTTTGTCGCTGTTCGCTCTGTTAGGCATGAGCGTGATGGTGAGTGCGGCGCATTTCCTGACCGCCTATATTGGTTTGGAACTTTTGTCGCTGTCGCTTTATGCCATGATTGCGCTGCGCCGCGATTCCGGCCGCTCCGCCGAAGCCGCGCTCAAATATTTCGTCTTGGGCGCGCTGGCTTCCGGCCTGTTGCTCTACGGCATTTCGATGGTCTACGGCGCGACGCATTCGCTCGACTTCGCCACTGTTTTGGCGTCGTCGTACAGCGAGATCGCCAACGAATGGCTGTTGAAACTGGGGCTGGTGTTTATCGTCGTGGCGATAGCGTTCAAACTGGGCGCGGTGCCGTTTCATATGTGGGTGCCCGACGTGTATCACGGCGCGCCGACATCCGTTGCCGCCTTTGTCGGTACAGCGCCGAAAATCGCCGCTGTGATGTTTGCCTTCCGTATTCTGCTGACCGGTTTTGGCGAAGTGCATCAATACTGGGCGCCTATGTTTGCCGTCCTTGCCGTTGCGTCGCTTGTGGTCGGTAATCTTGCCGCGATTATGCAGACCAATATCAAGCGGATGCTTGCCTATTCGACTGTGTCGCACATGGGCTTTATCCTGCTGGCGTTTATGGCAGGCTCAATCGGCTCTACTGCGGGTCTGTATTACGCCATTACTTACGCTTTGATGGCGGCTGCGGGCTTCGGCATATTGATGGTATTGTCCACCGACAATATCGAGTGTGAAGAAATCAAAGATTTGGCAGGCTTGAACCAACGCCATGCCTGGTTTGCCTTACTGATGCTGCTGGTCATGTTCTCTATGGCAGGTATTCCGCCGCTGATGGGCTTCTACGCCAAATTCGGCGTCATCATGGTGTTGCTGAAATTCCATTACGTTTGGTTGTCGGTCTTCGCGGTCGTTATGTCCTTAATCGGCGCGTTCTACTACCTGCGCGTGGTTAAAGTCATGTATTTCGACGAACCCACTCATGACCAACCCATCGGCAGCAACTATGCCGCCAAATTCTTCCTAAGCGTCAATGCGTTCTTGTTGGTTTTGTGGGGCGTTATGCCGCAAACGATGATTGACTGGTGCGCAAAGGCTTTGGAAAACACTTTGTAAGGCGATAAACCGAAACGGCAGCCGTGTCAGAGGCTGCCGTTTTTGTTAAGATACGCAGCCCAAGATTGTTTTTTCAGACGACCCTTTGAATCAAAGAGGTCGTCTGAAAACAGAAAGACACACCATCATGACCGCATCCATGTACATCCTTTTGGTATTGGCACTCATCTTCGCCAATGCCCCCTTCGTTACCACCAAATTTTTCGGCGTGTTTCCGCTCAAGCGCAAACATTTCGGGCATCACCTCGTCGAATTGGCGGCAGGCTTCATATTGACCGCCGTCCTCGCCTACATCCTTGAGTCTCGTGCCGGCGCGGTACAGCATCAAGACTGGGAGTTTTACGCCACCGTAGTCTGCCTCTACCTGATATTCGCCTTCCCCTGCTTCGTGTGGCGTTATTTCTGGCACGCGCGCAACCGCGAATAAGTTTTTCAGACGACCTCAGCGTTATAGTGGATTAAATTTAAATCAGGACAAGGAGACGAAGCCGCAGACAGTACAGAT
>CAUSDA010000043.1:0-22860 GCA_963529965.1 uncultured Neisseria sp. | reverse complement strand
ACTGCACCTTGTGAGTTGGAGGGGATGTCCAACTTTTGGGGTGCAGTTCAAACCGAATTTGGGTTTTCAGACGACCTTTTTCTTTATTTTTGAAGGCTTATTCGATGTTTTGAACCTGCTCGCGCATTTGCTCGATTAAGACTTTCAGTTCGACCGAAGCCTGCGTGCATTCCGCCGCGATAGCTTTGCTGCCCAGCGTGTTCGCCTCGCGGTTCAATTCCTGCATCAGGAAGTCCAAGCGTTTGCCCGCGCTGCCTTTGTTTTCCGTAACGATGCGGCGGACTTCGGCGATGTGCGTGCGCAGGCGGCTGAATTCTTCGTCAACATCGGATTTTTGGATAAACAGCGCAAATTCCTGTTGCAAACGGTCGTTGTCGATATTGCCGACTGCTTCCGCCAAACGCGCGTTCACCTTGTCCATATGCGCCTGAAGCAGGCTCGGGAACAGCTCGCTCAAGGCATCCACGATTTCTTCCATGCTGGACAAACGTTGCAACAGATGTTCGCCGAGTTTTTTGCCTTCGCGTTTGCGGGCGGCGGCAAACTCTTTCAACGCTTCGTCCAACAGCTCTTGCACGGTTTTCGCCAAAGCTTCGGGGTCTTCGCTTTGACCTGCCAATACCCCAGGAAAGCGCAACACTTCAGCGACTGTCAGCTTGCCGAAACCGTGTTCCTTGCGCCAAGTTTTGTTCAAATCGGACAACTGTTTCACCAATTCTTCATTGGTTTCCAAACTCTGCCCGCCGACTGCCGCGTCCTGCAACTGAATACGGCATTCCAGTTTGCCGCGTGCGGCCGAAGCCGCAATTTTCTCGCGCAACGCGCCTTCCAGATAACGCAATTCTTCAGGCATACGGAATTGGACATCCAGATAGCGGTGGTTCACCGCGCGGATTTCCAAGTTCACGCGCTTGCCGCCGCATTCGCCTGCGGCATTGGCAAAGCCGGTCATGCTGTGGATATGGATGGATTGAGTCATGGTTTTACTCCGTTTCAAAATACGAGTGAAAGTTGAGGGACTATATCATATCTGGACTTTGATGACTGCAAGTATGGTGGATGGGGATGAGAAGGGTAAAAGACAGCTGCAAGAAACCTGTTTGATGTTTATACAAAAAGGTCGTCTGAAAACCTGTATTTCCAGTTTTCAGACGACCTTTAATCCATCCGTATCAAGTTATTTTCCGGCTTTCACGCCCTGCCATTGGCGGACCATGAATTTCAAAATGGTGGGCTGGATAGGGACCATGATGAAGCTGTTTTTCAAATCTTCGTCGCTCGGGAAAATGGTGCGGTCGTCTCTGAACTCGGCTTCCATCAATTCGCGTGCGGGTTTGCTGGAAGGGGCATAGGTGACGAAATTGCCGTTTTTCGCGGCGACTTCGGGGTCGAGGAAGTCGTTGATGTATTTGTGGGCGTTGGCGACGTTTTTCGCATCTTTTGGGATAACGAAGGAGTCCACCCAAATCCCCACGCCTTCTTTGGGCATCATGACGCGGATTTTTTCTTTGCCGCCCGCTTCTTCGGCGCGCCGTCTGGCGATGTTCAAGTCGCCGCCGAAGCCGATGGTGACGCAGGTGTCGCCGCGCGCCAAGTCGTCAATGAAGCCCGACGAGGTAAAGCGTTTGATATTGGGGCGGTTTTTCTTGAGCAGCTCGGTTGCCGCTTTGATGTCTTCGGTATCGTTGCTGTTGGGGTTTTTACCCATGTAGTTCAACACCATAGGATAAATTTCCGCCGCGCTGTCCAAGTAGCTGATGCCGCATTGTTTGAGCTTGGATGTGTATTCGGGGTTGAACACCAAATCCCATTGGTTGTCCGGCAGTTTGTTCGTGCCCAAGGCTTTTTTCACGCGCTCGGTATTGATGGCGAAGGTATTGGTTCCCCAATAAAACGGAACGGCGTATTCGTGGCTCGGATCGACGCCTTCCATCAGTTTCATCAATTCGGGGTTGAGGTTTTTATAGTTGGGAATCAGGGATTTGTCGATTTTTTGATAAGCACCTGCCTTAATCTGCCTGCCGACGAAGGTATTGGACGGGCCGACGATGTCGTAGCCTGATTTTCCGGTCAATACTTTACTTTCCAGCGTCTCATCGCTGTCGTACACGTCGTAAGTTACCTTGATACCGTTTTTCTTTTCAAAATCGGCGACGGTTTCGGGATCGACGTATTCCGACCAGTTGTAAATCCTCAATACATTTTGGTTTCCCGCCTGACCCGCTTTGTCGGAGGTATTTTTATCCGAACCTCCGCAGGCGGCGAGCATGACGGCGGTCAGGGCGATGAGTGGCAGATGTTTGGTCATTATCATTCCTTGCATATCGGGTGGAAGGGAAAGTAAGGGATTATAAATCAGGCACGCACTATCTGATAGCAATTTCCATTGGGGCGATAGTCGGAAGGTCGTCTGAAAGTCCCTGATTCAATAGCTAGAAACAAGGTTTTGCGGTAATATAGCACCCATTTTCTTTCCACAATTACATACGGCCGGGAAGGTCGTCTGAAACCTTTTTAGTAGAGACATCGAAACATCATGAAAACCTCCGAACTACGCCAAAAATTCCTAAAATTCTTCGAATCCAAAGGCCACACCATCGTCCGATCCTCTTCGCTCGTGCCGCACGACGACCCGACGCTGCTGTTTACCAACGCGGGTATGAACCAGTTTAAAGACGTATTCCTCGGCTTTGACAAACGCCCATACAACCGCGCCACCACCGCGCAAAAATGCGTGCGCGCAGGCGGCAAACACAACGACTTGGAAAACGTCGGCTACACCGCCCGCCACCACACCTTTTTTGAAATGATGGGCAACTTTTCCTTCGGCGACTACTTCAAACGCGACGCCATCCACTTCGCTTGGGAATTCCTCACTTCCCCCGAATGGCTGAATCTGCCCAAAGACAAACTCTTGGCGACCGTGTATGCCGAAGACGACGAAGCCTACAACATCTGGCTGAACGAAATCGGTATGCCTGCCGAGCGCATCGTCCGCATCGGCGACAACAAAGGCGCGAAATACGCGTCCGACAACTTCTGGCAGATGGGCGATACCGGTCCCTGCGGCCCGTGCTCCGAAATTTTCTACGACCACGGCGAAGAAATCTGGGGCGGCATTCCGGGCAGTCCTGAAGAAGACGGCGACCGCTGGATTGAAATTTGGAACTGCGTGTTCATGCAGTTCAACCGCGACGAGCAAGGCAACATGAACCCGCTGCCCAAGCCGTCCGTCGATACCGGCATGGGCTTGGAGCGCATGGCGGCCGTAATGCAGCACGTCCACAGCAACTACGAAATCGACCTGTTCCAAGACCTGCTCAAAGCCGTTGCCCGCGAAACCGGCGCGCCGTTCAGCATGGACGAACCCAGCCTGAAAGTCGTTGCCGACCACATCCGCTCTTGCTCCTTCCTGATTGCCGACGGCGTGATGCCGTCCAACGAAGGCCGCGGCTATGTACTGCGCCGCATCATCCGCCGCGCCGTGCGCCACGGTTACAAACTCGGTCAGAAACAGGCGTTTTTCTACAAACTCGTGCCCGATTTGGTGAAAGCGATGGGCGGTGCATATCCCGAGTTGAAAGAAAAACAAACGCAGATTATGGAAGCCCTGCGCGCGGAAGAAAGCCGCTTCGGCGAAACGCTGGAAAAAGGCATGGGTTTGTTTAACCAAGTGTTCAACGGCATGAAATTCCTGAAACTGGAAAGCCTGCTGCCGCAAGATGGTGCGGGCAAACCGTTGGCATTGAAAACCGCAGAGGGTGTGGAATTTACCGCCGCTTCCCGTGCCGCTCCAGGCAAAAAGCAAATCGTTATCCGTCCCCGAGTTTCAGGCAGCCTGAACGAAGGCATGTATATCGATTTGCAGGCTGCTTTGGAAACTGCCCATATTCCCGACGCGGAAAAACCGTTTGCCGAAGCCTTGAATGCCTATTTGATGGACAACATTGCCAACAGCAAACTCGTTATCGGCGGCGAACACATCTTCAAACTCTACGACACCTACGGCTTCCCCTACGACCTGACCGCCGACATGGCGCGCGAATTGGGTATCGATTTGGATGAAGAAGGCTTCAACCGCGAAATGGAAGCCCAACGCGCCCGCGCCCGCGCTGCGCAAAACTTCAAAGCCAACGCACAACTGGACTACACAGGCGCGGACACCGAGTTCACCGGCTACGAAAAACGCAGCCAAGACACCAAAATCATCGCCTTATACAAAGGCAGCGAAGCCGTGGACGAACTCCAAGCAGGCGAAGCAGGTGTAGTCGTTTTGGAACAAACCCCGTTCTACGCCGAAAGCGGCGGCCAAGTCGGCGACGTAGGTTTCATCTTCGCAGGCGAAAACCGCTTCCGCGTGGAAGACACGCAGAAAATCAAAGCCGCCGTACACGGACAATTCGGCGCAGTTGTATCAGGTCGTCTGAAAGTGGGCGATGCCGTATCCGCCGAAATCGACAACGACATCCGCAACAGCATCATGCGCAACCACAGCGTTACCCACCTGATGCACAAAGCCCTGCGCGACGTACTCGGCGCGCACGTCGAACAAAAAGGCAGCCTGCAAAACGCCGAGCTGACCCGCTTCGACATCTCCCATCCTCAAGGCATCAGCGCGGAAGAAATCGCCGAAGTCGAACGCCGCGTCAACGCCGCGATTATCGCCAACGTACCCGTCAAAGTAGAAACCATGTCCATTGAAGACGCGCAAAAATCAGGCGCCATGATGCTCTTCGGCGAAAAATACGGCGACTTCGTCCGCGTGATTACCATGGGCGACTACTCCACCGAACTGTGCGGTGGCACCCACGTCGCCCGTACCGGCGACATCGGCTTCTTCAAAATCATCAGCGAAGGCGGCATCGCCGCAGGCATCCGCCGCGTAGAAGCCATCACCGGCCTTGCCGCGCTGGCATGGGCGCAAAACCAAGAAAGTCTGATGAAAAACATCATCGCCGAAGTCAAAGCCCAAACCGAAAAAGACGTACTCGCTAAAATCCAAGCCAACGCCGCAAACGCCAAAGCCTTGGAAAAAGAGTTGGCAAAAGCCAAAGCCGAACTCGCCATCCACGCAGGCGCGAAACTCTTGGACAACGCCAAAGACTTGGGCGCAGCCAAACTCGTCGCCGCCCAAATCGAAGCCGACGCAGCCGCCCTGCGCGAAATCGTTACCGACTTAACCGGCAAATCCGACAACGCCGTGATTCTTTTGGCAGCAGTGAACGACGGCAAAGTCTCCCTGTGTGCCGGCGTATCCAAAGCCCTGACAGGAAAAGTGAAAGCCGGCGATTTGGTCAAATTTGCAGCCGAACAAGTTGGCGGCAAAGGCGGCGGCAGACCGGATTTGGCACAAGCCGGTGGCAGCGATGTTGAGAAATTGCCCGCGATGATTGAGAGCGCGAAAGATTGGGTTGGCGCGAAGCTGGCTTGATGTAAGAAAGGCAGCCTGAAAGGGATTCAGGCTGCCTTTTGTGTTAAAGATGCCGTCTGAAAGATATTTTCAGACGGCATCTGTCAGTTTATTTGGCTTTATACCTACCATTGAATAGCGATTCAGAAGGTATCCAGCCATCTGCCAAATCATCCAACATCTTAATCCAATACTCTAGGCGTTTTTCTGTCGGGACGCTTTCTCCCCAATATTCGACAATTAGAGCATCATCCATTTCCAAAGCAGCTTTTTCAATTTCATGCTCAATCAATTTTAAAGATTTTTCTACATAGTTTCCGCCACGGTAGTCTTCCGCCGAGTTGGCAACGCTGCCCGCACTGAATAAGTCCCGCGCCTGATGACAAAGCACACCGCGATAGGTAATCAGATACAGGACGGCATTATCGTATTTGTGCTTCGCCCTGCCTGAGCAGACAATACGGGGGGAGACTAATGCTGCTTCAGCTCGGAGGCGGATTTTTTCTTCCTGCGGCAGGGAAGTGTAAAGGCGCACTTCCAAAGGCAGATCATGGCTGTCTACTGCGTCAATGTCTTCTATCCACCATAACCGCTCGCCTTCTTTCAGCCTGTTACGGGCATATTTTCGGATATATTCCATTTTTTCATGCATATCCAAATCGGCAAATTCAGCATAGGAAATACCGAAACCCTCAAACAGAGACGGTCGATCAGATTCTATTTCTACCTCAAAGCGCGGAACATGCGATGTGCGGACATGAATTACGCTATCTTCGTAAAGTTGCCATTTCACATCGGGAATGCCCCCCATTTTTCCGAATACCACATAGATATGCTGTACACCGTCAGCTTTGTTTTTCTCTTGGATACTGTTTGCTACGCTGCGCCAAGTATCTTTTAGCGTGAATTTGACTTCTACGCCATATTCCCCTATTGGAACATCGGGGAAAATTTGCGGCACAGGTTCAGGATTGATAACTATGTCAGCATAAGCGGGAATTTTTGCAATGCACAGCGCACGAACTCTGTTTTCAAAAATATCTTGGGATTTGAAAGGTGCGTTTTTTGCCTCTTGCCTCAATACGGTGCAAACCTCGTCTAAAAACTTCTCAAACTCCTTTTTTGTCAGCATAATGCATTACCACTTAAAAATATAAAGTAGTAATTTTATCTTATTTAACAGGGTTATTTAAGTGCCTTACTGACGGCGGCGGCGATGTGCCACCCTAAAACAGGAGGGACGGCGTTGCCAATTTGCCGTTCTGTGGCACGCAATTTTGCCTGGAAAATAAAATTGTCGGGAAACGATTGGATGCGCGCCGCCTCACGCATGGAGATGCGGCGGGGTAATTCGTAATGCCACTGTATGTTTCCATGGCATTCTGCCCTAATAGTGTAGCCCGCCCTTTCGGCATCCAATTTTCGACTACCTTGATCGGGGCTTTTTTCTGCTCTACTCCAAATATGGTTGGCAATTTCGTCTTCTACTTTGTTGACCAAATCGCCTATAGCCTGTCTAGCTGTTACATAGCTGTTGCTGGTATTTGTTTTTTCAATCTGTATTTCGGGAATTTCAGGTAACCTTCCAACGATGATAACTCGCTCCCGAGTCTGTGGAACACCGTAATCGGCTGCATTCAGCAAGTAGTAATCTACCTGATAACCCAAATTGCGAAAATCTGAAAGCACTGTTTCCAAATCTTTCCGATGATGCTTCATCAGTAGCCCTTTGACATTTTCAGCAACAAATATTTTGGGGCGAACGCGTTCAACAGCAGACAACATGGCTTTATACAGCCCGCTGCGGCTGCCTGAAATACCTGCACCTTTACCATTAATAGAAATATCCTGACAAGGAAAGCCACCGATAATGATGTCTGCGCTAGTGGGTATTTCATCCAAATGCTGCCAAATATCACCATGTACAATGTGATTTCCTAAGTTGTGGCGGTAGGTTCTAACAGCGTGTTCGTCGATTTCGTTCGCCCAAATAATATCAAAATCATGTTTGTCATAAGTACGGTTTAAAAACTCAAAGCCCCCTAGAAAACCCAAATCCATTCCGCCACAACCGCTAAATAAAGAAATAATTTTATATTTTTTTTCGCGGTCTTCTTGCTTTTCCTGTTTGGTCATTAACTCCATACATTTAAGATAAAAAGCATGGGAAAAAGTACCTCTATTTACTTTGTTACAAATTGCATTTGCCGTTTCACTTTCCCCTTGCTCCAAGAATAATTCTGATAATTGTATAAAGCCAATTCCATGCTCATGCATTTTGGCTTTTATGGCATCTCCAGCTAACTTGTTCCAATTTTTTCGTGCAAATTCGGTCATGGTTAATCTTTCAGTCATTCATAAATGACATTATTTTAGCGTTTTTTATAATTTAAGCCAAGATTTAAAATCTACCTTTAGGTTTACAGGCCGTCTGAAAACAAAAATCTCGTTTTCAGACGACCTTTTTCCGCTAAAATCCCCCTACCGTCCAACCCGAAACAAGGAGAACCATCATGCAAGTTCCTACTTCCGCCATCATCAACGGCGAATTTGCCGACAAATACGGCAAACGCGGCAGTCAACCGCGTGCGTGGCTAGACCACACACCCTACCACTGCGGGCGACGCAAACCTTAAGATTAAGGTGTAGGGTGTGTGCGGTACGCACGCACGCGGTTTTTGTTGTTACCGAATGATTCCAAACCATGCCGTAATCCAGTCGGCAGCAAATGCAGCTTGGGTCATGACCCAACGAAATCCTCATATCACCTGTAATATCAAAGCTGCCTGAGAAATAATTTTCAGACGGCCTCTCTATCAAAAGCAGCCTGCACTTTCAAAAATCGAAGTGCAGGCTGCTTTTCATAATAATTAGAAAAAAACACGTAATATTTTTATACTGCACATCATGTAGCAAGCCGTACCTGCTCCCCTGCCAACTTATTTACGGAACGAACAGGAATAACATGCAGATCCCTCCCTCAAAAAAAACGACAGCCGGTTATTCGCATCCGTGGCAATACTTTCTGCTGGTGTATGCTTTGAGCGCGCCGTTTTGGCTGCTGTCTTTGTTTCTCAAACACAGTCCTCTGCCTGATAATCTGCCGCTGACCGACATCGGCGCGGCACTCACCCCGACGGTTGCCGCCGCGTTGCTGCGTTACCGCGAGGGCGGAATGGCGGCGGTGCGCAGCCTGTTTGGTCGTGTGTTTGATTACGGGCGAATCAAGCATTCTGCCTATTTTTGGACGGCAATACTGATTTTTCCCCTGCTTTATCTGCTGACTTATGCCGCGATACGCCAAACAGGACAAACCATACCCGCCTTATCCGTATCGTTTGCGCCGCTTGCCGGTGCGTTCGTCATGTTCTTTATCGCGGCAGTTGCCGAGGAATTGGGCTATGCCGCCTACGCTACGGAAAGTCTGCAACGGTGTTTTACCCCGCTTGTTACGGCGCTGATTATCGGGGTGCCGTGGGCATTTTGGCATTTGCCGTCCATGATTGCCGTAGGGCAATCTGCCGAACTGATCGCATGGGGGCTGGCAGGGACGGTTGCCGTGAGGATTATCTATGTATGGCTGTATAACGGCAGCGGCGGCTCGGTATTTGTATTGATTGCGTGCCATACGGTTGCCAATACCGCGCGTACGGGCTTTCCGGGCGGACGGGCGGCATATGAAAACGGAGACGGCATGATTCCATACGGAATTATTATCATTGCGGCGGCAATCGTGATGGTTTTTTGGCGTAAGGCGATGTGTTCATTTAATGGCAAGCAAACGTAGTTTGGGTCATGTACCCAACGGAACTGGATATCAAAGGCCGTCTGAAAAATAATTTTCAGACGGCCTCTCTATAAAAAGCAGCCTGCACGTTCAAAAATCGAAGTGCAGGCTGCTTTTTGTGATGATTGGAAAAAACGCACACTATTTTTATACTGTATATTGTGCAGACACAATGCAAAACAAACTACCCAAAGGAATCCTTATGTTTAAGACGTTCAAAAGCATTTGGCAGGGACTTACGCAAAAAGGCAAAATCTTCCCGCATCAGCTTGCATTCACGCTGCTGATTCCTTTGCGAAACTGGGCGCTTTCGCCGCAACAAATCGTACAACGGCTGCACCTTGCGCCGCACCACCGCATTTTTGAAGTAGGCTGCGGAGCGGGTTATTTCAGCCCGACACTGGCGCAGTCGGTGCCACAAGGACGATTGGTGGCGGCGGATATACAGCCGGAAATGTTGGCTTATACCGAAAAACGTTTGCATCGTCGGCATATCGACAACGTGGATTATTATTTATGCGATGGCACGCATTTTGATTTTCCCGATCAATCGTTTGACCGCATTGTGCTGATTACCGTGTTGGGCGAAGTCGCTAACCAAGCCGAGTATTTGGCAGAGTTCCGAAGGCTGCTTCGTCCTGACGGGTTGCTGTCGGTTTCCGAAACGGCTGGCGACCCCGACAAACAAACCCGCGCCGAATTACGCGATTTAATGCGGCAAAACGGGTTTGAGACGGCGGATGAATATGGCAGAGAACGCAATTTCACGTTGAATTTTAAAGCGCGGAGTAATCTGTTTCTTGGCCAGTAGCTTGCATGGTTTTTCTTTTCTGTAAATTGAAAGTAAAGGTCGTCTGAAAGCTATTTTCAGACGACCTTTACTCTGTATTTCAAGAACCACACTTGCCTTATGGGGACGGCTTGTAGGTAAAAATGAATATTTATTACTTTATAAACTATATTTAAAGTTAGTTCGTATATATTTCTTATAATAGTTGAATTATTTAATGTATAAATAATAAGTAATAAAAAACGGACTCTGAATAACCAGAATCCGTTTTTTACCAAATGCATTGTATTATTTGGCTTCTTCTTTAGCTGCTTCAGCAGCATCTTTTGCTTCTTCTTTAGCATCGGCAGCTGCTTCTTTAGCGTCTTCTGCTGCTTCTTTAGCTTCTTCTGCTTTATCTTCAGGAGATGCAGCCGGAGCGTTGCCTTTCAACGCATCCAACGATGTTTTACAAGTAGCATCACGTTGGTCAGCAGGCAAGTTTTTCAAAGCTTCTTTGGTTTGTTCGAATGATTTTTGCATCATATCTTTTGTAGCTGCATCGACGTTTTTAGTAGCGTCAGCAAAAGCTTTTTCATATTCATCACAAACAGCAGAAGAACCACCACCACATGCGGACAAGGTCAGAGCGGCCAACAAAGTTGCCAATAAAGCTGATTTTTTCATGAGTCTCTCTTTTTGAATCTTGGTTAAAAAAGAAATTGTATGTTAAACCATTCCTGGGGAGTGTCAAGCATAGTCATTTTGTTTCCCTGACTTAAATCATGAGATTAGGCGAAATTAAGACGGTTTGAAAGAAAAAAGTTAAGTAATGAATACCGTGACTAAGGAATATTTTTATATGGGTAGGGAGGCTAATTTCCTTATATTTTAAAGAGTTAATTCATTTTTGCTGTTGTTTGAATTAATGCGGCATAGAGGGGCTTAGACCATGTATATTTAACTTAGTAAAATAACTTCAAAATCGGTTAAATCACGGTAATTCAAGCTGTTTTTGGATGGAGTGCAATTAAATTTTATATGTCATATTAAATGTATTTTGAATATAGACAATTTAGTTAATTATTTTTGAGGAGTAAGGGTAATTAAACTATATTGAATTATCTATAAACTATAGCATTAGTAAGATAATTTGCCATATAGTTATGCTGTTTGTTTTTTATTTATTGTCTTTCTTTATTGACTAAAAAGCTCAGGCAGTCTGAAAGACATTTTTCAGACTGCCTGAGCTTTTTGTTTACTGCTACTTATTTTGCTGCCACACCCGATATGAACGAATGGCTAAAAACAGGCAGACAATCTAGGCAACGCCTAGAACCCCCCCCGCGCCTGCTACGCCGAACTCGTTAAATAGCCAGGCGACTGAACGACCTTTCCGATAAGCTGTTCGGCATCAACCAAGTGTACCTTACCGTCTTGCGTAAGATACTAGCTCAATGCGAGCAATACGATGAGCGTAAGCGGGTTTTGCAGCGGTTTTCGCAGATTGGCGTTCATGTTTTTTTACACAATCCCTTTTTTCTCCAGATAGCTTTCGTAATCGCCCAGATAGTGTTCATAGCCGCCCTTGCCGTCCAGCTCGATAATTTGGGTGGCGAGTGAAGAGACGAACTGGCGGTCGTGCGATACGAAAATCAGCGTGCCGTTGTATTTCTCCAGCGCCATGTTCAGCGATTCGATGCTTTCCATGTCCATGTGGTTGGTCGGTTCGTCCATAATCAGCACATTGGGTTTCAGCAGCAGGAGTTTGCCGTAGAGCATACGGCCTTTTTCGCCGCCGGAGAGGACCTGCACTTTTTTCACCACGTCGTTGCTGCCGAAGAGCAAACGTCCCAAAGTGCCGCGGATGACTTGTTCGTCGTCGCCTTCCTGCCCCCATTGGCGCATCCATTCGCTCAGGTTCATATCGACATCGAAGTCGTTTTCATGGTCTTGCGGATAATAGCCGACGTTGGCTTTTTCCGCCCATTTGATGGTGCCTGCATCGGGGGTGAGGCCGTCTGAATATTCGGGGTTGAACGCGCCGGCAAGGAGTTTCAGCAGGGTGGATTTACCCGCGCCGTTGGGGCCGATGATGGCGAGGCGCTGGCCGGCTTCGAGGATGAAGCTCAGGTTTTTGAACAACTGGGTTTCAAAGCGTTTGGCCAGATTTTCGACTTCCACCGCCTGACGGTGCAGCTTGGCTTTTTCATCGGCTTCAAAGCGGATATACGGGTTTTGGCGGGTGGAAGGTTTCACTTCGACCATCTCGGCTTTGATTTTGTCTGCCTGTTTCAGCCGACTGGTTGCCTGACGGGCTTTGGATTTGTTGGCGGAGAAGCGGGCGACGAACTCTTGCAGCTCTTGCAGTTTCTCTTTTGCCTTGGCGTTGTCTTTCAGGGCGCGTTCGCGCGATTGGGCGGAAGCGAGCATGTAGTCGTCGTAGTTGCCCGGGTAGATGGTGATGGTGTTGTAGTCCAAATCCGCCATGTGGGTGCAGACTTCGTTCAAGAAGTGACGGTCGTGCGAGATGATGATCATGGTGGAGTCGTATTGGTTCAACACGCCTTCCAGCCAACGGATGGTATTGATGTCCAAGTTATTGGTCGGCTCGTCAAGCAACAACACATCAGGTTTGGAGAACAGGGCTTGCGCCAGCAATACGCGCAGCTTGAAGCCAGGGGCGACTTCCGCCATGGTCGCATTGTGCAAATCTTCGGAAATGCCCACGCCGCTCAACAGTTCGGCGGCGCGCGCTTCGGCGGTGTAGCCGTCGTATTCGGCGAACTTGGCTTCCAGTTCGGCGGCTTTCATGTAGTCGTCTTCGGTGGCTTCGGGATTAGCGTAAATCGCGTCGCGTTCGGTCATCGCCGCCCACATTTCGGTATGCCCCATCATCACCACGTCCAGCACGCGCATGTCTTCGTAGGCAAACTGGTCTTGGCGCAGCTTACCCAAGCGCACGCCGTTTTCAATCGCGACTTCGCCCGCAGTCTGTTCCAAATCGCCGCCGAGGATTTTCATGAAGGTGGATTTGCCCGAACCGTTCGCGCCGATCAAGCCGTAGCGGTTGCCTTCGCCGAACTTGACGGATACGTTTTCAAACAGCGGCTTCGCGCCGAACTGCATGGTAATGCCGTTGGTAGAAATCATTATTGGTAAAACCTTTATAAATATAGATAAACAGGGTGTTATAATCGCCGGCGATTGTAGCATATTTTGTATAGGTCGTCTGAAACGGGGGCGGAGGAAATGGAAACTGAAAAAATCTATTACGCCGTGATTATTCTGTTGTGCGCCGCATCCATGCTGCTCAGTCCGTTTTTCTATATCCGCCGCACGCGATCGGGCGCAGAATTACGCCACGCACCTCGGCAATGGAAGCCGATTATTATTGCGAATTTGGTGATGATCATTGCTTTGGTGGCATGGTGGATATGGTTTTGATGATTTAATGAAAGGTATAAGAATGAATAAATTGATTTTAAGCACATTACTGCTCGCATTTTCCGTCGTAGCAACGGCATCCCCCGTATTTGAATGTATCGACAAATCAGGGCGTAAAACCTATACGCAGACCGGCGGCAAAAACTGCAAACCGGGCAATATCGGCAGACCTTCGGTTTATACCTCCGCCGCACCGTCTGCACACTCGGCATCAGCAAACGCTGCTTCAGGAAAAGCTCCATCCGAACAAATGCCACCTCCACCAGCCAGCGCAATACCCGGCTCATCTTCAGCGCAAAACGAATTGGCTCAGGCACAGAAAAATCTGGAAGAGGGCAAACAGGTCCGTTATGGCAACGAGCGAAACTACGCCCGCTATCAAGAACGGATTAAAGGTTTGGAGAATCAAGTGAAAGCCGCGCAGGAACGGGTTAATGCGGCAAACAGTATGGGTGGTGAAGGTGAGATGATGCCCGAGCAGTGATGGTTGCAAAGATAGCAATAAAAGGTCGTCTGAAAACCGGTCAGGCAATTCTATTTTGCCTAAACCGAGTTTTCAGACGACCTTTTCGGTTTACCTGTCTTGATCGTATATTCCAGCGCTTTATAAGGTTTTAATGTGCTTGAAATATAACCGTTTTCAGGATGGCGGACGTAATCGAGATAATCCTGCATGGCAGGTGAGAAGCCTTCCACATCGTCCACGGCGATGACCGCGCGGTCGGCAAGATTGGGTTCCAGCAACTTGAATACGGGGAATACCAAATCCGGCCAACCGTCGAGCAAGACGAAATCGGGGCGGAAGTCTAAGTCTTTTAAGGTTTCCAGCGCATCGCCTTCGCGAAGCTCGATATAGTCTGCCAAACCGGCTTCTTGGAAATGTTTTCTCGCTGCTGCGGCTTTGTGCGGCAGGTATTCGCAAGTGATGACGCGCCCGCCGTTGACTCTGGCGGCTGCGGCAAGATACAGCGTCGAAATGCCGTAGGAAGTCCCGAATTCGACGATGTTTTTTGCATCTGATGCCAAAGCCTGCATATACAGGAATTTGCCTTGTTGCGGTGCGATGGAGATGTATTTGTCTTCGTAAAAACTTTCGTTTTCCCCCGTCCAATCCAGCCCTTTGCCCAACAGCTTGAAAATCTTGGGCAGAAAATGAAAAAACATCTGCCTGTTTTGCTTTAAGGCTTGGGTGTAGAGCCGCAGCAAGACGGATTCGGCTTGAGGCGCTTGCAGAAAAGCGAACATTTGGGGTGTCAGCTTGGGCATGGGCTTTCTCCTGTTCAGTTCAAATCTTCTATATTGTCCATCTTGCCACAGCTTCGCTTTTCAGACGACCCCTCCGTCCAAACTCCGTTATAATGGCGGCTTTCCCATTATTTCATTCAAAAGACGGTCTTATCATGAAACACATCCACATTATCGGTATCGGCGGCACGTTTATGGGCGGGGTGGCCGCCATTGCCAAAGAAGCGGGGTTCAAAGTCAGCGGTTGCGACGCGAAGATGTATCCGCCGATGAGCACCCAGCTCGAAGCCTTGGGCATAGACGTACACGAAGGCTTCGATGCCGCGCAGTTGGACGAATTTAAAGCCGACGTTTACGTTATCGGCAATGTCGCCAAGCGCGGGATGGATGTGGTTGAAGCAATTTTGAACCGCGGTCTGCCTTATATTTCCGGCCCGCAATGGCTGTCGGAAAACGTGTTGCACCATCATTGGGTACTCGGCGTGGCGGGTACGCACGGCAAAACGACCACTGCGTCCATGCTCGCATGGGTCTTGGAATATGCCGGACTTGCGCCGGGCTTCCTCATCGGCGGCGTACCGGAAAATTTCAGCGTTTCCGCCCGTCTGCCGCAAACGCCGCGTCAAGACCCGAACAGCAAATCGCCGTTTTTCGTCATCGAAGCCGACGAATACGATACTGCCTTTTTCGACAAACGCTCCAAATTCGTGCATTACCGCCCGCGTACCGCCGTGTTGAACAATCTGGAATTCGACCACGCCGACATCTTCGCCGACTTAGGCGCGATACAGACCCAGTTCCACCACCTCGTGCGCACCGTGCCGTCCGAAGGCTTAATCGTCTGCAACGGACAGCAGCAAAGCCTGCAAGACACTTTGGACAAAGGCTGCTGGACGCCGGTGGAAAAATTCGGCACCGAACACGGCTGGCAGGTCGGCGAAGTCAATACCGACGGCTCGTTCGACGTGTTGCTTGACGGCAAAAAAGTCGGACACGTCGCATGGGATTTGATGGGCGCACACAACCGCATGAACGCGCTCGCCGTCATCGCCGCCGCACGTCATGCCGGCGTCGATATTCAGACGGCCTGCGAAGCCTTGAGCGCGTTTAAAAACGTCAAACGCCGCATGGAAATCAAAGGCACGGTAAACGGCATCACCGTTTACGACGACTTCGCCCACCACCCGACCGCCATCGAAACCACCATTGAAGGCCTGCGCCAGCGCGTCGGAAACGCACGTATCCTCGCCGTCCTCGAACCGCGTTCCAACACCATGAAACTCGGCACCATGAAAGCCGCCTTACCCGAAAGCCTCCAAGATGCCGACCAAGTGTTCTGCTACGCCGGCGGCGTGGACTGGAACGTCGCCGAAGCCCTCGCGCCTTTGGGCGGCAAGCTGCACGTCGGACAAGACTTCGATGCCTTCGTCGCCGAAATCGTGAAAAATGCCGAAGCAGGCGACCATATTTTGGTGATGAGCAACGGCGGTTTCGGCGGGATACACGGGAAGCTGCTGGAAGCGTTGAAATAAGGTTGGTTGGAAGTTTTGAATGATTGAGGTCGTCTGAAAACCGGAGTTTGGTTTTCAGACGACCTTTTTGTTGTGAAGGCTTGGATGTGATGGTTGGGTATGACCCAAACTAGGCTCACCGATGGAGGTATTCCTTATATATACAGTTAATCCCTTGTTCGATAATAGGAATCAAATGATTTATATTTTTATGAGAGCGGATAAATAGTGGATTTTCCCAATCGTAATTTTTTATGACGTAGACTTTAAATACCCCGTTTTTTCTAGGATTCGGATACCATCCAACATCTAAAATGTATTTCTCATCAAAGAAAGATACTTGTAATAGATCTTCTTCAAATTGAAGTTGATCAATTGCTTTATGAGGGGCGTTTTTAAATAACCAAAATAAATTTTCATAAGTAATGATACCGTCCCTAAAATTAATCAGATGTTCCATTTTGTTTAGTCCCTACATTTCTTCTTACGATTTAATGCTTATGTGCAAATAGTGTCAGATATTCCATATCATTACCATATATGATATCGTGATGAAACTCTGCTATTTTGATTATGTTGGAATTGTGATTGGAGAAAATTTGTAAGTGGATAAGCTGTCAAAATTAAAGATTAAATATACAATTTTTATATCGATATTTTTTGTCATTTTGTACAAAGGGGCTGAGTTTTATACCTATACAGTCGATAATGTGCCTTCATATTTTATGGACTGGGAAAGGAATATTCCTTTTTTGCCCATATTTATGTTGCCTTATATGACGTCTCAGGTTTTCTTCTTAGCCACTATATTTTTGGAAAAGAACGAAAGCAATTTGAAATTGCTGATAAAGAGGGCAGCCTTTTTAATTGCGGTTTCTACTGCTTTATTTGTCATATTTCCAATGAAATTTTATTTTCCCAAACCCGAAGTCGATAACCAAATTTTAAAATCTTTCTTTTATATATTGGGCAAAATAGACAGTAGTTTTAACCAATGTCCGTCATTGCATGTGAGTTTTGCTTTTCTTTCGGCTGAGGTTTATTGCAGAGAAGTCAAATCCAAATTCTTAAAATCATTATTTGGTATATGGGGATTGTTACTCGCCATTTCGGTCTTGTTTGTCTATCAACACCATTTTATTGATTTTGTGGGGGGAACTTTGATATTTTTAATTACTTGTATCATCTTTCCAAGAAAAAAGGCTGTTTAAGCGTTTTGTTATCGAATGATGGAAAGTCCTAAAACAACCGCAGAACCATAGCCCAAACATATAGTGGATTAAAATAAAAATGAGACAAGGCGGCAACGCCCGCCGTGTACGGGTAGTACATAAGGGCGTTGGCAACGCCGTATCATTGCAATTTTAATCCACTATACAAAAGGTCGTCTGAAACCATTTCAGACGACCTTTCTGCTTCCTAGCTATCCATACTCAGCCGCAACCGCCGCATTTGCCGCAGCCGCTGCTGCAATCGTGTTTTTTCGGTTTGAACAAGAATTTCCGCAAGAGGAAAAACAGACAGGCAAGCATGATGATGCCGACGATAATATATTGAGTCATCACAGTATCCTTGAAGTAATTTGGTAAACCACAAATGCGGCAAAGTAAGCCATCAGGAACAGATAGCCGGTAATCATCACCATATTTTTTGTGGATTTGGTTTCGCGTTTAATCACAGCCAATGTCGCGGCGCACATGGGGGCATACACATACCAGGCCAGGAAGGCGAAGGCGGTTGGCAAACCCCAGTTGTTGTGCACAATCGGAATCAGCGCGTTTTGTACGGCGTCTTCAGACGACGCGCTGACGGCATAGACCGTACCCAGTGCGGCAACGACGACTTCACGCGCGGCAATGCCCGGAATCATGGCGATACACATTTCCCAAGTGAAGCCCAGCGGGGCGAACAATGGTTGGATAGCGTGGCCGAGCATACCCGCCAAGCTGTAGTCGATTGCCGCGCCTGTTGCACCTGCGGGCGGTTGCGGCCAGCTTACCAAGCCCCACAAAACTACGGCAAGGGCGAAGATAATCGTACCGGCGCGTTTGAGGAAGGCTTTTACCCTGTCCCACAGGCTGGTCATGATGTGTTTGAAGTTGGGCGTGCGGAAAGTCGGCAGCTCCATCAAAAGCGGGAATTGCTGCACGTTGCCTTTCATACGCGCCAAGCGTTTCATGATATACGCTGCCAAGGCGGCAGACAGGATGCCTACGAGATAGAGGATGAACAGCGTCAGCCCTTGCAGGTTGAAAATCCCGCCTACGGTGCGATTAGGAATGACGGCGGCGATAATCAGCGCGTAAACGGGCAGCCGCGCGGAGCAGGTCAGCAGCGGGGCGACGGCGATGGTAACGAGGCGTTCGCGCGGGTCATTAATCGTACGCGCCGACATAACGGCGGGAACGGCACAGGCGAAACTCGACAGGAGCGGGATGAATGAGCGTCCGGACAGGCCGCTTTTCGCCATCACGTTATCCAGCAGGAACGCCGCACGCGGCAGGTAGCCTGAGTCTTCCAAAAGCAGGATGAAGGCGAACAAAATCGTAATCTGCGGCACGAACACCAACACGCTGCCCAAACCGGCAATGACGCCGTTGACGAGCAAGTCGCTGAGGATGCCCGGCTCCATGTTGGTGCCTATCCATTCGCCCAGCGCGGCAAAGCCGCCTTCGATGGCTTCCATAATCGGTGCCGCCCAAGTGTAAACCGCTTGGAACACCATAAACAGGATAAACAGCAGCATAATTATGCCCCAGACGGGGTGCAGCACGATGTCGTCGAGTTTTTTGTGCCATGCGGGCAGCGTCATTTCCGTGCGGACAACCTGTGCCAAAATCGATTCGACTTCTTGATAAAGTTTGTCGCTCTCCAGCGCCTCGAGCGTGCGTTCGGCAGAAGCGGGGTTGGCGGGGAAAGAGCGTTTGCGCGGCAGCTTCGCCACGGCTTCGCGCACGGCCTGTACGCCCGACGCGCTCACGGCAACTGTTTCCAAAACAGGTGCATCCAACAACTCGCTCAGTTTGGCCGCATCAATATTCAAGCCCCTTCTGCGGGCAACGTCGCTCATGTTCAGTGACACCACCATAGGCAGTCCCAGCGTTTTCAGTTCCAAAATCATGCGCAGGGTCATACGCAGGTTGGTCGCGTCGGCAACGGCAATGATGGCGTCGGGCGGAATGCCCAGCTTGCCTACGGCGACATCTTTCGCCACCGCTTCGTCGGGGCTGGTCGTGCGCAGGCTGTATGTGCCCGGCAGGTCGATAATGCGAACGGCCTTGTCGTCAAGTAAGGCGCCCTCGCGCTTATCGACCGTTACGCCCGGATAATTGGCAACCTTGGCATGTGCGCCGGTCAAACCGTTGAACAAAACGGTTTTGCCGCAGTTTGGCGCGCCAATCAAGGCAAAATAGCTTAGTTCCATTTATTTATTCTCCTTGTTTGATTGTGTGATGAGTTTGGCGTTGGATTGGGGAAAAGGCTTTGAAACGGCGCTTTCAGACGACCCGGGTCGTCTGAAAAGGATAGGGCGGTCAGGTTCAATCCGCCTTTGCCGCATTTTCAGAACATGAAGCCCGCCTGTCTGTACAGCGGTCAGCCGTCAATCACATGGCACATAATTTTTCCCGCTTCTTCCTGCCGCAACGAGAATTGCGACTGGTTGCCCAAACGTACGGCAAACGGACCGCGTCCGAATCCGCCGACGGCAATCACCTGCAACGGCATTCCGCTTGAAAAACCCAAGTCGGCAAGACGGCGCGTAACCAGCGGGTCGAGTTCGCCGAAAGTCGAATTGGGGACGATGGAGTCGATGTGCGCGACTGCGCCTTTACTGAGTTTTGACAAAGGTATGGCAGACATAGGGTGTTTTACTTTCGTTGTCGATTGAAAAAAGAGACGGCAAGTAAAGACGAATTTGACACAGGGTAGGCCGAGGCATGTTCCAACGCCCGTTCCCGCAAAAGAAGTAGTTTTGATTGTTTATCACTTTGTTTTATTTTGATAATAAATCTTGTTAACATAAAAATCAAATCCAAAGCCACCAAATTCCTGATTTTCAGACGACCTCTTGCGGCAAATCAAAAAAAGCGAATGATTTGACGGGAAAGTCGGGCAGGGCTATTGATAAGGTTTGCATTTGGATGTTTGATAGGCGTAAAGAGAAAAGGAGCGAATGATGAAAATCTACACCGCCGCAGAAATGCGCGAACACGAGCAAATGGCAGTCGATAAAGGCACGACTTTCGAGCAACTGATGGAAAACGCGGGACAAGCCGCCGTGGCGGACTTGCTGCACCGTTTTCCCAAAGCAGGGCGCGCGTTAATCGTTTGCGGCAAGGGCAATAACGGTGGCGACGGTTTGGTCATCGCGCGCGTGTTGTCGGAGCGGGATTGGCAGGTAGATGTCGTTTTCGTCTTGGGAGACAAACTGTCGCCGCTGGCGCAGTTGAACCGCGAGCGTTTGAATCATTCGGACGGCGTCAGCTTTATCCGACCCGACGAACTGGAAGGTCGTCTGAAAACAGGTTACGGCCTCGTTATCGAAGGCATTTTCGGAACAGGCTTCAGCGGCGCATTGCCCGAAACAGCCGCCACCGTCTGCCGCCTGCTGAATCAAGCCGACGGTTTCAAAATCGCGCTGGACATCCCGACCGGGCTGAACTGCGATACAGGCGAAGCAGACGAAGACACCTTCCGCGCCGACCTGACCTACGCCTTCGCCGCCTACAAACCGGCGCATATGACCGAAGCAGGCAAAGCATATTGCGGAGAGACCGTGTGTTTGGATATTGGGATAGCGTGAGAATATTTTATTGAGATGACGATGTTCGCGGCTATTTCCAGTTTTGCACCAAGTAAATGCCCAACGCCGTCAGCAGGAACGAGCCGAAAACATGCAGGCAGACCGCTGAAAACGCCGTCGCCCAGCGTTGCGCCTGCATAAGGGTGACCATTTCCAATGAAAAGCTGGAAAACGTCGTCAGGCTGCCGAGAAAACCGGTAATCAGTAAAAGCTTCCATTGCGGATTATCCAGCCATTCGGCGCAGATGCCGATTAAGAGCGCGCCGATCCAGTTGGCGGCAAGCGTGCCTGCCGAAAATGGGACGGAGAGTGCGGCAAAGGCGAGAACGAGCAACCAGCGGGACAGTGCGCCCAAAGCCGCGCCAAACGCAATCGCCATGACGTTTTGAAACATATCGAAATCCGGAGACAAGAAAAATTAAAAGGGTAGGGTTGGGGATTTTAACCGTATTTTGAACAGGCAAAAAAGGTCGTCTGAAAAGCATTTTAGGTTTTCACTTTGTTGAAACCATGCTTTCAGACGACCTTTTTTCGCCTTTCCTTCATCATATATAGCGGATTAAATTTAAATCAGGACAAGGTGAGGCAACGCCGTACTGGTTTAAATTTAATCCACTATAAAACAACATTTCCCTACATTGTCTGTCATTTGATGTTTGTTAAAAATTTTGCCGCCTATTCGTGTTACGCTTCGCAATCAATTTGATTTTTCAAGGGAAAGGAGCAGGATATGCCGTCATTGAGAACGCAAATCGCCGGTTTTTCTTTTGACAACTGTCTGATGAACGCCGCTGGTGTGGCGTGTATGACCGTGGAAGAATTGGAAGAAGTCAGACAATCTGCCGCAGGCAGCTTCGTTACCAAAACGGCGACGCTGGAAGCGCGGGCGGGCAATCCCGAGCCGCGTTACCGCGATGTACCGCTGGGCAGCATCAATTCCATGGGTTTGCCGAATCAAGGCATTGATTATTATCTGGATTATTTGCTGAGCCTTCAAGAATCGCAGCCCGAACGGACATTTTTCCTCTCGCTGGTCGGTATGTCGCCCGATGAAACACACACGCTGTTGAAAAAGGTGCAAAACAGCGGTTTTAAAGGCATTACCGAACTCAACCTTTCCTGCCCGAACGTCCCCGGCAAGCCGCAAATCGCCTACGATTTTGAAACGACCGAGCGGATTTTGGGCGAAGCCTTCGGCTATTTCGACAAGCCCTTGGGCATCAAACTGCCGCCGTATTTCGACATCGTCCATTTCGACCAAGCGGCGGAAGTGTTCAACCGCCATCCGCTGAAATTCGTCAACTGCGTCAATTCCATCGGCAACGGCATGTATATCGAAGACGAATCCGTCGTGATCCGGCCTAAAAACGGCTTCGGCGGCATAGGCGGCGAATACATCAAACCGACCGCGCTTGCCAACGTCCACGCATTCTACCAAAGATTGAATCCGTCCATCCAAATCATCGGCACAGGCGGCGTTTATACGGGGCGCGATGCGTTCGAACATATCTTGTGCGGCGCGAGCATGGTGCAAATCGGCACGGCGCTGCATCAGCAAGGTGTCGAAGTTTTCGAACGTATTTCGCTTGGCTTGAAAGCCATCATGGCGAAAAAAGGCTATGAGAAGCTGGAAGATTTCAAAGGCAAACTGAAATATCTGGGGTAAGTCTGCTCAGATGAAGGGGAAAAGGTCGTCTGAAAACCATCATACGGTTTCAGACGACCTTTTATTACAAAACGGCTGCCGATAGGTTTCTTTGGAAAATCCGGATATCGGGGGAGGATGTTTTGATTGTTGTCATTTTGCTCATACGGCAGGCATCGAAATAGCGTGTATAGTGGATTAAATTTAAATCAGGACAAGGCGACGAAGCCGCAGACAGTACA
>CAUSDA010000042.1:0-22936 GCA_963529965.1 uncultured Neisseria sp. | reverse complement strand
TGAGCTAAGGCGAGGCAACGCCGTACTGGTTTAAAGTTAATCCACTATAAAACAAAAATTTGAGAGATATCGCGGATAAGATGAAAAAACATCTATCCTATTATCTCTGCGAATAGAGATAACAGCAGGCAAATACCCTACTTCTATTTCAATTCGCATCAACAAAAAAGGAAGAAACCGAGGTTTCTTCCTTTTGTATTTGAAGCCGAATACTTAACCGCCGAAGTCATCCAAAAGGATGTTTTCATCTTCCACGCCCAAGTCTTTGAGCATTTTGATGACGGACTGGTTCATGATTGGCGGGCCGCACATATAGAATTCGCAGTCTTCCGGTGCTTCATGGTTTTTCAGGTGGTTTTCGTAAACCACGTTGTGGATGAAGCCTGTGTAGCCGTCCCAGTTGTCTTCCGGCAGCGGATCGGACAAGGCGACGTGCCATGTGAAGTTCGGGAACTCTGCTGCGAGTTGGTCGAAGTCTTCAACATAGAACATTTCGCGTTTGGAGCGCGCACCGTACCAGAAGGTGATTTTGCGTTTGGAGTTCAAACGTTTCAACTGGTCGAAAATGTGAGAGCGCATAGGCGCCATACCTGCACCGCCGCCGATGAATACCATTTCGGCATCGGTGTCTTTGGCGAAGAATTCGCCGAACGGGCCGGAGATGGTTACTTTGTCGCCGGGTTTGAGCGACCAGATGTAGGAGGACATTTGTCCCGGAGGCGCATCGGGGACGCGCGGAGGCGGCGTGGCGATACGCACATTCAGCATGATGATGCCTTTTTCTTCTGGATATGAAGCCATGGAGTAGGCGCGCAAAATCGGCTCGTCCACTTTGGAAACATATTGCCACAGATTGTATTTGTCCCAGTCTTCGTGATATTCCTTAGGAATGTCGAAGTCTTTGTAGGCAACGGTGTGGGGCGGGGCTTCGATTTGGATGTAGCCGCCGGCGCGGAAGGGAACTTCTTCGCCTTCGGGAATAGCAAGCTTGAGTTCTTTAATGAACGTGGCTTTGTTGTCGTTGGAGATGACGGTGCATTCCCATTTTTTCACGCCGAACACTTCTTCCGGTACTTCGATGTCCATGTCGGTTTTGACGTTGACTTGGCAGGAGAGTCGGCAGCCTTCGCGTGCTTCGCGTTTGCTGATGTGGGACAACTCGGTCGGCAGAATGTCGCCGCCGCCGCTTTTCACGACAACGCGGCATTGTCCGCACGAACCGCCGCCACCGCAGGCTGAGGGAACGAAGATGCCTTGGCTGGCAAGCGCGCCCAACAGTTTTCCGCCGGCGGGCATAGTCAGCTCTTTTTCATCATTGACTTTGATGGTGATGTCGCCCTCGCTCACCAGCTTGGATTTGGCAAACAGAATCATCAGTGCCAAAGCCAAGACGATGACGGTGAACATCACGATACCTAAGATGATTTCCATAGGTGTTCCTTTAATTCAAAAATATTTTTGGTTGCGCCCAATGGAGTTTCAGGCCGTCTGAAAATTAAATTCAGGCTTCGGCGTATCGGCTTAAATCAGGTGCGGTTTTGCTGGGGATAAACTCGGTTATCGCGTAATCGGCAATACCTGCTTGGCGGAAAGGGTCTTCGCTAATGATACGTTCCACTTCGTCGCGGCCGGCGGCTTGGGCGATGATAATGCCGCCGGTGCGCGGTTCTTTCCGCCCTGAAAACAGAAATACGCCTGCTTGATAGTAGCGGTCTAAAAATTGGCGGTGGGCAGCCAAGTGCTGTTCTATTTGAGCAAGTTCGGCGGTGTAGGTCAGCGAAATGATAAACATGTTTTTCCTTCCGTTTTATTTTTCAGACGGCCTGAACGTTTTTACAACTGGATACCTGAAAACGACATAAACGCCATCGCCATCAGGCCGGCGGAGATGAAGGTGATGCCCAGTCCTTTGAGGCCTTTGGGAGCGTCCGAATATTTCATTTTTTCGGTAATGCCCGCCAAAGCGACAATCGCCAACATCCAGCCCAAGCCCGCGCCGAAGCCGTACACGACGGATTCGCCGAAGTTGTATTCGCGTTGCGCCATAAACGAAACGGCACCGAAAATCGCGCAGTTTACGGTAATCAGCGGCAGGTAAATACCCAGCGCGTTATAGAGGGCAGGAACGAATTTGTCCAAGAACATTTCCAAAATCTGCACCAAAGCCGCAATTACGCCGATGAAGGTGATGAATTTCAGGAAGGTCAAATCCACGCCTTCGACAATCGCGCCGTCTTTAAGCAGCGAGTAAACGAGCTGGTTGGCAGGGACGGACAGGCCGAGTACGAAGGTAACGGCAACGCCCAAGCCGAATGCGGTGGATACTTTTTTCGATACCGCCAGAAAAGTACACATGCCCAAGAAGAAGGACAGCGCCATGTTTTCAATGAAGACGGATTTCACAAAAAGGCTTAAATAGTGTTCCATGTCTTATTCCTCCGCCTGTTCGGGTTTCCATGTGCGCAAACCCCAAATCAAAAAGCCGATGATGAAGAAAGCGCTCGGTGCCAGCAGGAAGAGGCCGTTAGTCTGATACCAGCCGCCGTCCTGTACGGTTTGGAAAACGGTGTAGCCCAAGAGTTTGCCTGAACCGATAAGCTCACGGATGGTTGCGATGATAATCAGCATCATGCCGTAACCTGCGCCGTTACCGATGCCGTCCACCAAACTTTCCAGCGGCGGCTCTTTCATGGCGAAGGCTTCGGCACGACCCATCACGATACAGTTGGTAATAATCAGACCAACGAATACGGAGAGCTGCTTGGACAATTCGTAGGCATAGGCCTGCAACAATTGGTCAACCAGCGTAACCAGCGACGCGACAATCGCCATCTGCACGATAATGCGGATGCTGTTTGGGATGTAGTTGCGCACCAGCGAGATGAAGAAGCTGGAAAAACCGGTTACCAAACTGACGGAAATACCCATCACGATGGCCGTCTGAAGCTTGGTGGTAACCGCCAGCGCCGAACAAATACCCAAAACCTGCAAGGCAATCGGGTTATTGTCGATAAAGGGTGAAAACATTAAATGTTTCAAGCGTTTCATATCAGCCATTATTGTGCTCCTGCTGATTTCAATTTATTCAGGTAGGGGATATAGCCGTTTTCGCCGAACCAGTAGGCAAACGAACCTTGCACGCCTTTGGAAGTCAGCGATGCGCCGGAAAGGGCATCTACGCCATGTTCTTTGTCCGAGCTTCCGCCTTTGGAAACATGCAGGGCAAGTTTGCCTTGTTCGTCAAAGAGTTTTTTGCCGACGAATTTTTGCTGCCACAATGGATTGCCGATTTCGCCGCCCAAGCCCGGAGTCTCGCCTTGGTCGTAGTAAGTGATGCCGTTGATGGTGTTGCCGTCGGGTTGGATGGCGACGAAGCCGTACATGACCGACCACAGACCGTTACCGTGCATAGGCAGGATGATTTGGCTGACTTTGCCGTCATCGCCTTTTACCAAATAAACTTCGGTGTATTTGGCGCGGCTTTTGATGCCTGCCAAATCGTCTTCAGGTTTGATTTGGATGCTTTGCGCGGGGTCTTTGGCGGCAACGCGCGCGCTAAAGTCTTTCGGTGCGTCTTTCACATATTCGCCGGTCGCCAAATCGACCACGCGCTGTTCGATGCGGTCGGCAAAGGTTTTGCTGATATCGGTATTTTTATCCAGCAAACCTGCAACGCTCAGGATATAGCTTTGTTTGTCCTGAACCTTTTGTTTTTCCTGCACCGGTTTCAAGCCTACAACCGCGCCCGCCACGATGACCGAGCAAATCAGGCTGACCGCCAACACCACAATCAGCGTGCCGCTGAAGCTGTCTTTATCGAATTTCTTAGCCATTGCTGCGCGCCTTTCTGCGTTTGATGTTCGCTTGTGCGACGAAATAGTCGAAAATCGGGGCAAACAGGTTGGCAAACAGAATCGCCAACATCATGCCTTCGGGGTAAGCCGGATTGACCACGCGGATTAACACGCACATCACGCCGATTAGCGCGCCGTACCACCATTTGCCGACATTGGTAAAGGAAGCGGAAACAGGGTCAGTTGCCATAAACAGCATACCGATGGCGAAGCCGCCGACGACCAGATGCCAGTACCAAGGCATGCTGAACATCGGGTTGGTGTCTGAACCGATGACGTTAAACAGCGAAGACATGGCAATCATACCGATCATCACACCGGCAATAATGCGCCAAGAAGCGATGCGGGCAAACACGATAAACGCGCCGCCGATTAAAAGCGCCAAAGTGGATACTTCGCCGATAGAACCGGGCAAATTACCGATAAAGGCATCCATCCAAGTGATGGATTTACCGGTAATGGCATTTTGCAGGCCGTCTGCACCGTGTGCCGCCCATTGAGCCAACGCGGTTGCGCCGGAATAGCCGTCAACTGCCGTCCAAACGGTGTCGCCGGTAATATTGGCGGGATAGGCGAAAAACAAGAAGGCACGGCCTGCCAGCGCGGGGTTCATAAAGTTTTTACCCGTACCGCCGAACACCTCTTTCGCAACCACCACGCCGAAGGTAATACCCAAGGCAGCCTGCCACAGCGGCAGCGTAGGCGGAACGATTAAGGCGAACAGAATCGAAGTTACGAAGAAACCCTCGTTGATTTCGTGTTTGCGCACGGTGGCGAACAAAACTTCCCAGAAACCGCCGACGGCAAATACGGTCGCGTAAATAGGCAGGAAGTAAATCGCGCCGAACAGCATTTTGCCCAACACGCCCGCTTCAGACGACATATTGATGCCCAAAGCGTTGGCAAGGGCGTAGTGCCAGTCGTTGGCGATGCTTTGTTGCAGCAAATCAGGCGTTAACGCACCGAATGCCTGCGCACCGACATTGTACATACCGTAAAACATGGCGGGGAACAAAGCCAGCCATACCAAAATCATCATGCGCTTGGAGTCGAGCGCGTCGCGGACGTGTGCCGCTTTGCGCGTTACCGCGCCGGATGTGTAGAAAATCGTCGCCGCAGCTTCATAGAGGGCATACCATTTTTCATGTTTGCCGCCCGGCAGGAAGTGCGGTTCGATTTTTTCCAGAAAATGTTTCAAGCCCATAATCAGCCTTCCTTCTCAATGGTTTCCAGCACCTTGCGCAACAGCGGGCCGTATTCGTATTTACCCGGGCAAACGAAGCTGCACAAAGCGAGGTCTTCTTCGTCCAATTCCAAGCAACCCAAAGCCTGCGCGCTGTCGGTATCGCCGACGATTAAATCGCGCAAAAGCAAGGTGGGCAGGATGTCCAGCGGCATCACGCGCTCGTAAGTACCGATCGGCACCATAGCGCGGTCGCCGCCGTTGACGGCTGTTGTGAACTTGAAGAGTTTGTTTTTCAAGAAATGACCGAGGGTTGTACGCGTAATTGAGTATTTGTCCGGCTGCGGCGCGACCCAGCCGAACAGCTCTTTGCTGCGGCCTTCTTCGATGACGGAAATCTGATTGTGGTAGCGTCCCAAATAATCATGCGCGCCTTGTGCAATCGCGCCGTTCAATACCGAGCCGGAAATCACGCGGTTGTCCGCGTCAACCAATTCGCCGGCAGTAAGTTGCGACACCTTCGCACCCAAAACGGTACGCAAGAGGCGCGGTTTGTTGACTTGCGGACCGCCCAAAGCAACCACGCGCTCGGTATTCAGACGACCTGTTACGAACAAACGTCCGATGGCAATCACGTCTTGATAATTGATGGTCCACACGGTTTTATTCGCGCCGACAGGCTCGATGAAATGAATGTGCGTGCCGCTCAAACCCGCGGGATGAGGGCCGCCGAATTCGTGTGTTTCAATGTTGGCGGCGTTTTCAGACGGCACATCTGCGCCGGCTGCTTTACATACATGGATTTTACGCTCGGTCAGGCGGCTTAATACCAACAGGCCGCGTTTGAAGTCCTCGGCAGCTTCTTTGATAATGACCATAGGATCAGCAGCCAGCGGATTGGTGTCCATCGCATTGACGAAGATGGCGAACGGCTCGGCATCGACGGCGGGGATTTTGCTGAACGGACGGGTACGAAGCGCAGTCCACAAGCCGGATTGAATCAGGTTACGGCGCACTTCTTCGCTGCTCAATTTTGCCAGTGCTTCAGGTGCGTAGCGTTCGAACTCGATTTCGTCGTTGCCTTCAACGGCAATCACGACCGACTGAAGCACGCGCTTTTCGCCGCGGTGAATCGCGGCGATTTTGCCGGAAGCCGGCGCAGTAAACACCACGCCCGGATTTTTCTTGTCTTCAAACAGCACTTGGCCTTTTTTGACGGCATCGCCTTCCTTGACTTTCATCGAGGGGCGCATACCGGCATATTCTTCGCCAAGCAACGCGACTTCGGTAATGGCCGGACCGTCGTAAACGGCTTGCTCCGGTCTGCCCGCGATGGGCAGGTCTAGGCCTTTTTTGATTTTAATCATAGATTTGCATTACTTGTGATGAGTTAAACAGAATAAAATGTTCCAACTTTTCAGATGACGTTTGAAATGGCAAAGCATGGGGGAGGTCGTCTGAAAGTAAAGCCTTACTTACGGAAAACAACAATTAAATGAAAACTGTAAAATGTTTGATTTTAGCAGGAACAGTCCGCCTTATGTCAGATTTACGCAGATTTTTTCCAGCTTCCTGCCCCGAATCCCACGCAAAGCAGCCCTCCAATAAAATTACAAGATATTGATGCCCCAAATTAATCCCTGGCAGAATGCAAAAAGGTCGTCTGAAAACCGAATCACAAGAATCAGGTTTTCAGACGACCTTTTGAAGTTTAGGAATCAGAACAACTGCCAAACGAAGAAGATCAGCGTGTGCAGTATAAACAGCGGAATCAACACCCCCACCGACCACATCATATAACCGAAGAAAGTCGGCATCGGCACGCCGCGCTGCTCGGCAATCGCTTTAACCATAAAGTTCGGCGCATTGCCGATATAAGTGAGCGCGCCCATAAACACCGAACCCATGGATACTGCCAACAGCGAATGGAACAGATGCCCCGTCATCAGTGCCTGTGCATCGCCGCCCGCCATATTGAAGAACACCAGATAAGTCGGCGCATTATCCAAAAATGCGGACAACAAACCGCTCATCCAGAAATACATCGTATTAATCGGATTGCCCGAAGCGTCATGCACCAACGACACCACCGCACCCAGCGCACCAGCTTCGCCCGCCTTCAAAATCGCCAAAACAGGGGAAATCGTAATGAAAATACCTAAAAACAGCTTGCCCACTTCGGCAATCGGGTCGAAATTGAATTCATTGCCCGCCCTAACCTGCTTGGGCGTAATCAGCAGCGAAACAATGGTCAGCAACAGCAAAATCACATCGCGCACCAAGTTTTGCAACGCATAGTGGCTGCCTAAAATCTCAAACCCCGGATGATCGGGCTTCCACAAGCCGGACAGCAAAACCGCACCGACCACGCCCGCCAGCAGCAGGAAATTCCATTTGCCGGCAATGCGCAAATCTTCATCGGCTTCCTCTTCCTGCCGAATCTGTTCCACATTGGCTTCACGCGCGTGATAACGGCTGTCGATAATGTAAAACACCAGCAACAGCACCACCGTACTGATCAATACGGGCATCAACATGTGTTTCACCGTCCACATGAAATCCACGCCCTTCAAGAAGCCCAAAAACAGCGGAGGATCGCCCAACGGCGTCAGTCCACCGCCGATATTTGCCACCAAAAAAATAAAGAATATAACGACATGCACCTTATTCTTGCGGTAATGATTTGCCTTCAGCAGCGGACGAATCATCAGCATTGCCGCACCGGTCGTCCCCATAAAGGAAGCCATCACCGTCCCCGCCGCCAGCAGCCCGGTATTCAGCGCAGGCGTACCATTGAGCTTACCCCAAACCAAAATTCCGCCCGAAATCGTGTATAAAGCCAAAAGCAGCAGGATAAACGGGATATATTCCTCAACCAGCGCATGGGCAACCGTATGCACACCCGCCCCGAAACCGAACACAACGGCGAACGGAACCAAAAACAGCAGCGTCCAAAACGCTGTAATCTTGCCGAAATGGTGATGCCAGGTATGCGCGAAAAAGAGCGGCCCCAACGCGATAGACAAAAGAATCAACGCGAACGGCGCACCCCAAAACAGACTAAGCGTCGCGCCGTCAAAATCAGCAGCGTGAGACACAGCGGGAAGCAGGATGAGGGATAGAACTGGTAAGCGGCGCATTGTTTTTCCTTGTTTTTCTTAGTTTTTCTTATGGACGAAAAGCCTAAACAAACACATCCGCACAATGCCGTGAAATCAAACAAAAACGTCTGCAACCAACCTTGGCATCAAGCGGCGGAGTGTTGCCATATGTAAACCTTGTTTGATTGTAAGTGAAAACCCTGCCCCAAACCAGTCAAAATAACCGACCGCCCTACCTTGTTTCTCAATATTCACTCCCCTATTCCACCATGTCTGCCGAATCAGATTTTCAAAATCCTTTTGAAAATAAAATGCTAGGTCAAAACAATGTAAACTATCAAAATATAACTTTAGATTTATTTTTCCAAACATTTACACTCAGCCCATTGGACAGGAAATTATCGACCGCCGAAATCCGCTTTCCACCCAAAGCAGCAAACCACAGGCAAGACAAGTCTACTGCGGCAGTGCAACCCAAATGATCAATATAAAGCCGGTCGGCAATAGCAGACACATTATCTTTTTCAGACGACCTTGTAAGCGGAATAATTTATGATACAATACGCCCCTACTCTTGAACGGGTCTGTAGCTCAGGGGTTAGAGCAGGGGACTCATAATCCCTTGGTCGTGGGTTCGAACCCCACCGGACCCACCAATCAAATCAATGCCTTGCGTAAGCAAGGTATTTTTTCATGTCGCAATTGTGTCTAATTTGTGTCTGAAATCGCCCGATTCCGTCCAATACCGCAGCATGCGCCTGCAGATGTTCCGCCGACAAATTCACTAAATCATTCCCTGCCTGATTTGCCTGCATCAGGGCAAACCCATGCAGCTCCTAGTGCCAATCTAGTGCAATCTAATCAAAACGTCGTCTGAAAATCGACAATTCGTTTTCAGACGACGTTTTATGAGAAATGCAGCGAATCTCTTTCACCTTCCCTCAAAATCAATCTCCTCCCTCGTTCCTCCCCTCTTCTCCCGCCAAACCGTGCAGCAACAATCCCAATACGTCCTGCGGCAGCTTTTGCGGCGCAGCGGCATAAAGCGCAGCCAGTTGCGGATGGCGCATCAATATATCCGCCTGACGGATGAACAGGTCGATGAGTTCCACCGGCAAATCGGGCTGGATCAGGCGGCGTTGTTGCAGGGTGTGGAAGAAACCGCGCATAAAGGCGTATTTTTCTTCGTTCAATTCGTGGAAAAACCGCTCCAGCTCCAAATCGGTGTTCTCTTCGATGTCGCGCAGGAAGGCGGCGGAATAAAGCTCGTCGAACGACTGCCGTTGCAGGGCAAAAACGGCTTCGGCGGCTTCGCGCAGGCTGCATTGCCGTGCAAGCAGATTTTCAAATTCGGCACGGACGCGGTTTTTCTGCTCGGTAACGATTTCCTGCAAGAGCGCGTTTTTGCCGCTGTAATATTTGTAAAAAGTGACGCGGCTGACGGCGGCCTCGGCGCAGATCCCGCCCACGGATACGGCGGAAAAGCCGTGTTCGCGGAACAGGCGGCGGGCGGTGTCGGCGAGGGTTTGTTGTTTGCTGGCGGTCATGACGGTAGGAAGGTTTTGATTTTATTCATAAAGGGTTTTCATTAAAGTTATCCGCAAGTCAGATACTCATCATATTTCCCCACGACGGCAATGGCAATACGGCGGTGTTTCAGACGACCTCTTTCCTTGTCCCTCCGCTCCGCCCTACGGATGAGGGCTGTCGGATGCTTAGCAAGCCAAATTCATAAAGGCCGCGGAATCGCCCTCCCAAACCTTCTCCCGCCGAACTGGGAGAGGGAATTGTTTTTAGATGGTTCACTGTAAAAAGGGGGAAGTAAAGTGAATGATAAACACTTGCATTCCTGTTTTTTGTTTCTTATACTTTACATTAATAGTTTATTTTATGTAAATGTGTAAACAACAAATATTTGCATACCGACGGAGCGGTTGGATTGCCTGATGTTCAATCCGCTCCGACGTATGTCGTCTGAAAGGATAAGGAAATGCAGAAATACACCCTCCGCCGCCTGCCACTGCTGCTTGCCGCCGCTTTCGCTTCCGAATGGATTTATGCCGCCGATGCGGCGCAAGATGCGGAACAGGTGCAGTTGGAAGAAGTCGTCGTAACCGGCGAACGCACCAACCGCAGCGGCTTTGAAACCGCCACGTCCAACCGCGTTTTCACCACGCCGAACATCGACCGCAGCGGCCACAACCTTTCCGCAACCGACCTGCTCAAACAGACTGTGAACACGGTGGACTTGGGCAGCGGCAACGATTTGCCGACCGTGCGCGGCGTGGACGGCTCCGGCCCCGCCGTCGGCGCAGTGGCGTTTTTCGCGGGCACGCGGCCGCGCCTGAACCTGTCCATAGACGACCGCTCCGCCACTTACAATGAATTCGCCTTCGGCACGCAGTCGCTGTGGGACATGCAGCAAGTGGAAGTCTTGCGCGGGCCGCAAAGCCATGTGCGCGGGCAGAACGCAGTGGCGGGCGCGGTGGTGATGCGTTCCAAAGATCCGACCGATGAATGGGAAGGCGCGCTGCGCTTGGGTTTGGGCAACCAGAAAACGCGCAACATCGCCGGCGTAGTGTCCGGCCCGATTGTGAAAAACAACCTTGCCTTCCGCCTGAGCGCGGAGCGGCAGCAGCGCGAAAGCTACGAACCATTCGTGTCCTATGAGCCGACCGGCAACCCGCGCCGCGTGGAAAACACCAACGTGCGCTTCAAACTCCTGCTCACGCCCGAAAACCATCCCGATTTTTACAGCCGCCTGACGCTGAACCACATCCGTTCGCGCGCGCCGCAAAACGAAATCATGGGTAACACCGCCAGCCGCCGTTTTTTAAAGGAAAAACCTGTGTTCGTAACCGGCTCGACATCGGGCATCTGGGACGTATCGTGGCAGCTTAACGACTATCTGAAACTGGAAAACAAACTGGTTTACGGCCGCTACCACAACGAGCGGCTGCACCTGCCGATGACCGTCAGCCCGCAAGGCGTACCCGCCGAACTCAAAGGCCGCGAACTGCAATGGGAGCCTGTACTGCATTTTTCCAACAAAGGCCGTCTGAAAGGCCTTGCCGGACTGCACTACTTCCGCAGCAAACAAGACGAATGGGTAGATATCCGCAGCGTCGGCGGCCGCAACACCTTTGACGACCGCAACAGCGTGCGCGCCCTGTTTACCGAAACCACATACAGCCCCAGCGAAAAATGGGACATCACGGCCGCCGCCCGCCTTGAAAAAGAAACGCACAAACGAAGCGGCGGCAGCGGCGCACTGCACCTTGATTTAGACAAAGGCCAGACCGTGTTCCTGCCCAAAATCGACATCGCCTTCAAACCCACCGACCAATGGGTCAGCGGCATCAAAGCCGCGCGCGGCTACAACCCCGGCGGCGCGGGCATCACCTTCGGCCGCCCCGTCGTAACCTACACTTACGAGCCAGAATATGTGAACAACTACGAGTGGTACACCCGCTGGCGCAGCGCAGACCGCCGCCTGCAACTCTCCGGCAACCTGTTCCTGAACCACTACCGCGACATGCAGCTCCCCTTCTATCTCGGCACCAACTCCGTCGTCATCCGCAATGCCAAAAAAGTCCACACCTACGGCGCGGAACTCGCCGCCGACTGGCAGACGACCGACAGCCTGAAACTCACCACCGGACTGGGACTGCTCAACACCAAAATCAAAAGCTATCCCGACAGCGGCATCGAAGGCAACAAACTCGGCCGCGCGCCCAAATACACCGCCAACATCGGCGTGAAATACCTGAACGACAAAGGCTGGGAAGCCGGCGGCGACGTGCGCTTCTACGGCGGCTACTACTCCGCCGCCGACAATGCCGAATCGGGCAAAATCGGCGCGTACAACCAAGTCAACCTCTACACCGCCTACAACTTCAAACAAGGCCGCATCTCGCTCTACGCCGACAACGTGTTCAACCGCCGCCGCCCCATATTCATTTCCAGCGCCGACCGCCAAGACGCACTCTACCAACGCCCCAGAAGCGTAGGCGTGAGCGCGGAATGGAAGTTTTAGGCGGGGCTGAAATGATAGAGGTCGTCTGAAAAAAAACGTAGATCGGGCATCAATGCCCTACCTACGGTTACTGGAATAACGAAGGTCGTCTGAAACGGCCGTAACAACCGACTGCCGTCATTAGCTTACGCAAGTCCGCTTCGCTACCCCCGCGCAGGCGGGAATCCAGACTCATCCGTACAGAAACTTATCAGATAAAGAAGTACCTTCGAGTCTCCATTCTGGATTCCCGCCTACGCGGAGGTAGCAAAGCGGACTTGCGTAACTAATGACGGCACAAGAAGTCTAATCATCAATGTCCAACCTACCCTGCTCCCCAAAAACACCCAAAGGAACCCCATGCACTACTTCACCCCCGCCAAAACCCTGCCCGAAGGCACCATCTACCTGACCGACCTGACCCACGTCGCCGACTTTTCCGACTGGCTGGCCGAATTCGAAACCCTGTTAAACCAAAACCGCCGCTTCGCCACCGTCTGCACCCCCATGCGGCGGCAGGTAAGCGACGAACAGCGCATTGCCGACCGCAAAACCTACATCGAATGGATAAAGGCACACCGGCCGCAACTCGCCGAACGCTGCGCCGCCATGCTCCTCATCGAACCCGACGCGGCGCAACTGCAATTCTTCCGCGAACAATCTTCCAAACTCGCCCCCGCGCTGGGCGTGAACTACATCGTCGAAGCCGACGAGCAAACCGCCCTGCAAAAGGCAGAAGAAGCATTGAAGGCCGTCTGAAAACAGAATCCATGCTCCGGCAGCAGTTCCATCACTCAGCCTTGCCTGCCCGATACGGATTTGAGCAAACCGACATTCGTTTGATAGCATGGGAACACTCGGCAACTGACTTTCAGGAGTACAAAAATGTCATTTACCACAATCATTTATGCCCATCCCTACGATCAAAGCTTCAATCACGGCATTTTGCGGCGTGTGCAGCAACTGTTGGACGAAAAAGGCGAAAAATACCGGCTGATCGACTTATACGCAGACGGTTTCAATCCCGCCTACACCAAAGAAGAGCTTGCCCTGTTCAACCAAGGCAAAGCCCTTGACCCGCTGGTTTTGCATTATCAGGAACTCTTAAAAACCACCAACCGACTGATTTTTATCTTTCCGATCTGGTGGGCGGACATGCCCGCCATCGTCAAAGGATTTGAAGACAAAGTTTTCCTGAAAACATTCGCCTACGTCCCCACTGCCACAGGCCTGAAAGGCAACCTATCCCACATCAAAGAAGCACTGGTCATCAGCACGTCTACCGCCCCCACATGGTATCTGAAATGGTTTGGCGGCAACGGCATCGGCAAAGCGATGGTGGGACACACGCTCAAAGGCATCGGTATCGCCAAACGCCGTTGGCTCAACTTCGGCAATATAGACAAATCCACCGCCGAACAGCGGCAGGCGTTTTTGGCAGATTTGAGCCGAAGCGTGTAATCTTCAGGCGGTCTCTTACTTCACCGCCGAATTTCCGCCGTCCGCAAACAACGCCGTACCCGTTACAAAACTGCCCATCGGGCTGACGAGGAACAAAATCGCGGCAGCAATTTCTTCGGGTCGGGCGATGCGTTTGACCGCATGCAACCCTTCCGCCCATGCCCGCTGCTGCGGGTCGGTAGTCATCATTTCCGTATCCGTACCGCCGGGAAGCAGGGCATTGGCGCGGATACCTTGGGCTGCATAGTCGGCGGTAATGCCTTTTGCCAGAGCGGCAAGTGCGGCTTTGGCGCAGCCGTAGGCGGTTTTGTTAGGCAGGGCACAACTGGTGCCGACAAAGCTGGACGTGAACACAATCGCGCCACCACCGCGTGCGAGCATAGGGGGAATTTGGCTGCGCGCGCCGAGAAAGGCAGCGGTTAGGTTACCGTCCAACGTATCGCGCCATTCGTCGGGCGAGATGTCAGCCAAAGGTTTGTATGCACCGATAATGCCTGCATTGTTGACGGCAATATCTAGGCCACCGAACTCTCGTTCTGCCGCGTGGACGACGGCTTCGTGCGTTTCAGGCAGCGCCGCGTCGCCTGCAACAGCAACAGCTCGTCCGCCGCGCGAGCGAATCAGGGCTGCGGTTTCCTCCAGTTTGTCGGCACGGCGGGCGCATAAGACAACGTTTGCGCCGTGCTCCGCCAACAGCAGTGCAACCGCGCGACCGATACCCGACGACGCGCCGATAACGGCGGCGGTTTTGTTGTTCAAATTCAACAGGTTTGACATGATTTTTCCTTACATGTGCGGTTAAAGACGATGCAAGTTTAAGGAAGCCACGATATAAAGACGACCCGATTATTGATGAATTTCAGACAGACAAACAATTTTTCCATCAACAATCGGGTCGTTTCTTGTCGGCTTTCAGGCTATCCTATCCCATACAACGACAGGATAATTTATGAACTTAAATCAAACCCGCCAATTCCTCCGCATTGCCCGCGCCATCGAATACCTTTACGACCATGCCGCCGAGCAGCCCGATTTGGCACAGGTGGCGGCGGCAGTGCACGTCAGTCCCGAACATTTGCAGCGCGAATTTTCCGCATGGGCGGGCATCAGTCCGAAAAAATGCTGCAACACATCAGTATCAGCCGTGCCAAAGAAGCCCTGAAAAACAGCGAAAGCGTGGCGGAAGCGGCGCATTGCGGCGGACTGAGCGGCACGGGGCGGCTGCACGACTTATTTGTCGGCATCGAAAAAATGACTCCGGGTGAATACAAAAACGGCGGAGCAGGCCTGCAAATCCATTACAGCCTGATTCCCGGCCCCTTCGGTGACCTGTTGGCAGCAGCAACAGACAAAGGCATCTGCTTCATGCGTTTTTCAGACGACCCTTCCGCCGCCCTGAACGAATTGCGCGCCGAATATCCGAACGCCCGCCTAATCGGGCAGGAAACCGCGTTCCACCGCCAAGCCGCCGACATCTTCCGCACCCGGTGCGGCCGCGTTACCCTGCACATCAAAGGCACACCCTTCCAGCTCAAAGTGTGGCAGGCCTTGCTCGATATCCCCGCAGGCAGCCTGCAAAGCTACGGCACAGTGGCGCAGGCCGTCGGTTCGCCCAACGCCGCGCGCGCCGTAGGGACGGCCATCGGGCAGAATCCCGTTGCATTACTCATTCCCTGCCACCGCGTCATCCGCGAAAACGGCATCATTGGCGGCTACCGCTGGCAACGCGGGCGCAAAATGGCGATATTGGCGCACGAATTGGGAGACACTGATGACGCTTGACCTCTTCCCAGAAACCGCCAACCCGCACGCCAACCTCCTGCCCTACGACGGCATCGTCAGCAATTTCGGACGGATTTTCACCGCCGCCGAAGCCGACCGTTATTTTGAAATTTTGCAGCGCGATATTCCCTGGCGGCACGACGAAGCCGTGATATACGGCAAGCACATCATCACCGCCCGCGAAGTCGCGTGGTACGGCGACACGTCCTACAACTACGGTTATTCTGGCGCAAACCGCATCGCCCTGCCGTGGAGCGGCGTCTTGCCCGAGCTCAAAAACCGCGTGGAAGCCGCCATCGCCGACATCTGCCCCACCCGCTTCAACTCCTGCTTGCTCAACCGCTACAACAACGGCAACGAAGGCATGGCGTGGCACAGCGATGAAGGACAAGGTCTAGCCAAAGACAGTGCCATCGCCTCCCTCAGCCTCGGCGCAACGCGCAAATTTGCCTTCAAACACAAAGAAAGCAAGGAAAAACGCGAAATGTGGCTGGAACACGGCCAGCTCATTTTGATGCATGGCGAAACGCAGAAACACTGGCTGCACACCATCCTGAAAAGCACCCGCATCCAAGAGCCGCGGATTAATCTGACGTTTCGGGTGATGAAAGGATAAAAAGGGGCTGCTTTTTTCCATTTCAGACAGCCCCCGAAAGTCGTCTGAAAAACTGCTTGAAAATGTAAAACAGAAAAGCCGTAGGTCGTCTGAAACGTTTTTCAGACGACCTACCGCACCCACATCATTCCCGTACACTCGCAATAGGGAGCCATCCATGTCCCAACAAACCCCGACATCCCCCGCCCCGCGCGACTGGCTGCTGCTTATCGGCGGCAGCACCTACAAATTCACGCTGACCGGTTTTTATCTGGTCGCGCTGGTCGCTATTTTGAAAAACCACGGTTACAGCCTGAACCAACTGAGCTGGATACATTTAATCGGCGGTATCGAAGCGGCGAAGGTGTTGTTTGCCGCGCTGATGGAGCGGCGGTCGGCGGGGCGGTTCGGTCGGTTTCGCGGCTGGCTGCTGGCGGCGACGCTGGGGCTTTCGGCGGTGTTCGGGCTGATGGCCTGCACCGACATCACGCAGAACTTCCCGCTGCTTTTGACCTGCTGCGTTTTGCTCTCGGCGATGTCGGCGGTGTACGGCTGCGCGATGCTGGGCTTGTCGTGCATCGTTCTGCCGCACCGCGAACGCGGTTTCGGCGGCGTGATTCAGACGATGGCGGCGCGCGGCGGCAAGATGATAGGTGGCGCGCTGGTATTGTGGCTGTATCAGGAATACGGGCAGACGGCGGCGGCGGGCTTTATGCTGGCGTTTACCCTGCTGATGCTGCTGCAACTCTTGTGCTACCGCGAGCCAGAAAGCCCGACGGCGCAAGGCGGTTTGACGGCGTTGGCGGCGCGGCTGATTTCCTTTTGGCGGCAGCCTGAAACGGGCTGGCGGTGGCTGGTTTTGCTGTTTACCGTTGCCGCGCCGTATGCGTTTGCGGCGGCGACTTTTGTGCCCAAGCTGGCGGATTTGGGCTTTACCCCGAAGCAGACGGGCGGGATTCTGGCGGTGGGCATTCCTGTTGCCTGCCTGATTATTACGCCGCTGTCGGGCTGGTTTTCGCGCAATTATCCGCGCCGCAAACTCGTTTTCCTGCTCTACGCGCTGCAACTGCCGCTTTTGGCATCCATGACCGCCATCGACGCGCTCGCCCGCGTCCACCCTTGGCTGCCGCCCGCGCAAATCATCGCCCTGAGCCTGAGCTACACGCTGCTGCTGCCGGTGATACTGGCGTTGGTGATGGACAAATCCGACCGCGCCACCGCCGCACTCGACAGCAGCCTGCAATTTTCCGTCATCCTGCTCGGCAGCTACGCGGCGGGGTTTGCCGCCCTACGGCTGGCAAAGGCAGTCGGCTATGCCGATGCGTATTGGGCAGCGGTGGGCCTGGCCGTATTGGCAGGCGGACTGCTGTATGCGTGCCGAGGCTTGTTTGATTCAGACGAGCCGTCATGAAAACCCCGTACCTTCGTATTTGAAGTGCAACGGTTTCCCGAATAAAAACAGGACACATCATCTGCATCCCTTCTGAACGATACCCCCTTTCAGACGACGTTTCCTTTTAAATCGACATAGAACTTTTCAGCGGTTGCATTGCCTATTATGTTTTACCGTTCAAAATGACAGATCATTTCAAAAGGAACATATTAATGTCAGAAACTGTTACCTACGATCCCTCCCGCTACGGTGCCAAAGCCGCATACACGACTTATGAAGCCGACCAGGGTATACTCTCAGCAGGTGCAACAGTCAAAAAAGCCTCTTCCATACACTCCACTGCCCACGAAGCCAGCAAACAGTCTTACGTTGACCTGCCGGCTAATGCCGCCGTTTCGTTTACAGCAAAAGCGGATGCGGATGCCGCTACCCTCCGCTATACCGTTCCCGACGGGGCGACCGGCAAAGTTGAAATCCAAGTAAACGGCAAACCCGTAGCCAACCTCGATTTATCATCAAAACTCAACTGGCAGTATTTGGAAAATTATGAGCACCACAAAGGCGAAGACATCAAAATCCACGATACGCCTGCTGCCGACCGTGTCGCCCGCTTCCAGTTCGACGAAGTGGGTACGCTGTTGAAAAATACATCCATCCAAAGCGGCGACACCGTGACCATCGTCAACCAATCAGGCAACACCCCGGTCGGTATCGACTTTGTTGAATTGGAAAAAGCCCCTGCCGCGATCAAACAGCCCGCAAACAGCGTCAGCATTACCGATTTCGGCGCAAAAGCAAACGACGGAATCGATGATTCGAAAGCCCTGACGGCGGCAATCGAATCGGCAAAAACCTCTGGAAAATCCGTTTACATTCCCGAAGGGCAGTTTGATTTCGACCACCAGCTCCACATCTATGCCCCTAAAGGAATCAGCATCGGCGGTGCCGGCAGGTGGCATACCAAACTGCATTTCACGAGCGAGGAACCGCCCGTTTTTGAAAACGGTACAGTGAAAAAAGGCGGCGGCATCGTGTTTGAACACGGCAGCAACAATATTGATTTCGGCAATCTTTCGATGGATTCAAATTTGGCATCCCGTTTCCACCAACAAGCCAACTACAAAGGCATTTCCGGCACTTTGGGCAAAGGCTCGTCCATCCACGACATCGCCATTGAGCATTTTGAAGTAGGCATCTGGACCGGCGATTACGCCAAAGTGGACAATGAACACCCACTGCACTACACAGACGGACTGACCGTCTCCAACGCCCTCATCCGGAACAATCTCGCAGACGGCATTAATTTTGCGCAGGGAACCAGCCATTCGACCGTCATCAATTCCAATATCCGAGGCAACGGCGACGACGGTCTGGCGACATGGTCGAGCATTGCAGACCAAACAGAATCCAAAGTAGCCGAAAACAACCGTTTCCTGAACAACACCGTCGAACTCGGCTGGCGCGCGGCAGGCATCGGCATCTTCGGCGGCGCCGGACATGAAGTAGCCGGCAACCTGATTCGCGACAATGCCGCATGGTCGGGCATACGCCTCAACACCGTTTTCCAAGGACACAATTTTGACCTGAACAAAAAAGGTATTTCGGTTCGGGACAATCTGTTAATCGGCAACGGCACCCGAACCGACACATACGGACGCGAAAAAGGCTCTATCGACTTTGAAGAAGAGCATGGCGCAATCAAAAACGTCAAAGTCGAAAACAACATCATCGCCAACAACCTGTCCGATACAGCCATCACTAAAACATTGCCGATTTCAAACGGCAAAGGCATCGCCCTATCCGGCAACAACATCATCGGAAATGCGACGGCTTCTGACCCGTCCGCCGTTGATCATCCGGAAAAAGTTACCTCCGTTACCCGTCAGGAACTCAGCAATATTCCCGATCAAAATTATTATTACGCCAACGAAACCGCCGACTTCAAATCCGTCAGCGTGACCTATATTACAGGCACGGCAGGCAGCGACAGCATCAAAGGCACTGACGGCATAGACCATATTGACGGCAAAAGCGGCGACGACAACATTTATGCCGGCGGCGGCAACGATACCGTATTCGTCAGCGGTGGAACCAACTTCATCAGTGGCGGTGATGGCAACGATATCGTCAGAGGCGGCAACGGCAGAGATACCGTCAATGGAGATTCAGGAAACGATGTGATTTTCGGCAACGGCGGAGACGACCATCTCAATGGCGGGGCGGGCAATGATACGTTGTTCGGCGGCGAAAACAACGATGTCTTTTATGGCGAGTCGGGCAAAGACGTGCTGTATGGCGGCTCCGGCGACGACTTACTGTTTGGCGGTTTAGACGACGATATCCTGTATGGCGGCGCAGGGAATGATACCTATGTCTTCTGCTTCGGAGAGGGACACGACACCATTTCCGACAATCACGGCAACAACGCCCTCCAATTCGGACAAGGCATCGCCGTCAAAGATTTGCATATCAATGCAAGCACCGACGCAAGCGGGGCAATCGATTGGGAAATCACCATTGCCAACTCAGGCGGCAAAATCACCATCGACAACCAATATCTCAAAGGCAGCAACACTGCTTCTGTCGGAGAATTCCGATTGGACGAAGGGACATTTACCGTAGAAACCCTGCTGGACAAACTGTCGGCAAGCGGTCAAACCGGCGGGTTTGAAACGGTCAACAGCGGAGTCGGCAGCTTTAGTTACAGTTCCGATACGGCAAACGTGCAGCACTACGATGCCGTAACGCAACCGACAATTTTATAGCGGCCTGATGGAAATTCAGAACCGGCGTGGTTTGGTTCTGACTTCCACGCCCCCTCGCAGGATATTAGGCTGCTGTAACAGTATGGCGAAGTCAGGCTGAAATGTTCACGCTGTCCGTATAAACAAGAGGTCGTCTGAACCGGCTTTCAGACGACCTCTCTCAATTTTTGGCACAAAATATCTTTTTTTACACATTTTAATTTAAATCATTTCTCAAATCATAGCCATTTAAAAAATTCACGCCAAAAGCTTATCGTTCTACGCACCATCTATGCGTTATTTTCCGCCGCGTCCGCCATCCAGTATTATCCCCGACTACGCTTTGTTACAATTCAGCCAATTTTATTTCTCGACATATCCCGCTATGAGTCATTCATCCTCTTGGTCTTCCAAAATCGGTTTCGTCCTCGCCGCGGCAGGCTCTGCCATCGGTTTGGGCGCGATTTGGAAATTCCCTTATACCGCCGGTACGAACGGCGGGGCAATTTTTGTCCTTCTGTTTGTCATCTTCACGATTATCGTGGCGTTGCCGGTACAGCTTGCCGAGTTTTATATCGGGCGCACAGGCGGTAAAAACGCCATCGATTCGTTCAAAACCCTGCGTCCCGGCTCGCTTTGGCCTTGGGTCGGCCGGATTGGTGTGGCGGCGTGCTTCATTTTATTGTCGTTTTACAGCGTAGTCGGCGGCTGGGTTTTGAATTATGTCGTACACAGCTTCACCGGCGAAATTGCCCCGAATGTTGATTTTGGCGCCCTATTCGAAAAAACAATTTCCAACCCGACAAGTTCGATTCTTTATCAAGGGCTGTTCATGCTGATTACCATTTGGGTGGTCAAAGGCGGAATCTCTGACGGCATTGAAAAAGCAAACCGCTATCTGATGCCTGCTTTGTTTATTTTGTTTATCGTTTTGGCAATCCGCTCGCTGACCTTGCCCGGCGCGATGGAAGGCGTCAGTTTTTTATTGAAACCGGATTGGTCGAAAATCAAATCGGAAACGATGCTGACCGCGCTGGGTCAGGCTTTCTTTGCGTTGAGTATCGGCGTATCGGCAATGATCACCTACGCCTCGTATTTGGGTAAAGATCAGGATATGTTCCGCTCGGGCAATATCATTATGTGGATGAATCTGCTGGTATCGCTGCTGGCAGGCCTGGTCATCTTTCCGGCGGTATTCGCATTGGGTGCCACACCCAGCCAAGGTCCCGGTCTGATTTTCGTGGTCTTGCCTGCCGTATTCATGAAAATTCCGTCCGGCAACTATCTGTTTGCCGTGTTCATGATGTTGGTTGTCTTTGCTACGCTGACTTCAGCGTTTTCCATGCTGGAAACCGTCATTGCGGCAACCATCCGCCAAGATGAACGCAAACGCAGCCGGCACACTTGGGCCATCGGCATTGCCATCTTTATCGTCGGCATCCCTTCTGCCCTATCCTTCGGCGTATGGAGCGATGTGCTTATTTTCAATAAATCTATTTTTGATTTATGGGACTACATTATTACTGCCATCATTATGCCGCTATGCGCATTAAGTATCTCCATCTTTACCGGCTGGATTCAAGACAGGCAGTCTGTTTTGACCCATGCCGGCATGGGCAGTACCGTACCGAAAACGCTTCTATATCTGTGGCTGGGCGCGTTGCGCTACATCGCTCCGATTGCCATTATCGTGGTCTTCATTAATTCTCTTCAAATCATCTGATTTGCCACTATAGTGGATTAAATTTAAATCAGGACAAGGCGACGAAGCCGCAGACAGTACAGATAGTACGGCAAGGCGAGGCGAGGCAACGCCGTACCGGTTTAAAGTTAATCCACTATATTTTCGACAAATAAAAAAGGACGGAAGCAAACCCGTCCTTTTTATGTTTCATCACCTTATCCCTCGTCCTCAAACAAAAACCCGCTTTGCGCCTCTCCACCGACTTCTGGCGCTGCCATGGCATCGAGCTGGCGGTTGCGGATTTTGGTTTTCCTCATACTGAGAAGACGCATGACCTGATGCTTTTGATCATCGGTCATTTTTTGCCAATACAGCCTTTCTTCGCGGCTGCGCAGACAGCCTTTGCAATAGCCTTTGGCATTGGCTTCACAGACGCCGATACAGGGGCTGGGGATAGGGAAAAAATCAGGTTGTTTCATATTTTAAAAGTGTTTGTGAAAAGAGGTCGGCGCGAACCGAAAATCCGACTGCGTCCGTTTCCGTTCAAACACGACAAGTACATCTCGTAGGGTTTATATAAGACGTAAGACAATAAACGGCAGAACGCGTGAGAATTTTACTATAGCCCGTTTTAAGAACAAATCAATTTGATTTTCAGACGACCTATGCCCCACCCTGACTATCTGCATTTTACGACTGAATCAGTTGACGCAAAGACTGATTGTTGTATTTGATATCGGCAATCATTCGGTCGTATTGATGCATTCTACGGAGCGATCGGGTTATCAGATAGACCGAGAAAACAATCAAGCTGATGTTCATCAAACTGACCAACACAAGCAAAGGCCAAACATCCACAGCCTCGTACCATTTCGATGTCGCAATCAAGGCACTGAAAATAGACAACGGCAGCGCAAAAACAGCAATACCCGTGCGCATGACAGCGAGTGCCGTGCGTTTTTCAGCAAGGAGAAGCTGCACTTGATTGATGCTGAGGATATCGTTTTGCTGTTCGGTAATCATAGGGGCGTATCTAGAACAAATTGACTTTGAATCACGGCAAACCGGCAAATATAGTGGATTAACTTTAAACCAGTACGGCGTTGCCTCGCCTTAGTTCAAAG
>CAUSDA010000041.1:0-22938 GCA_963529965.1 uncultured Neisseria sp. | reverse complement strand
ATCTGTACTGTCTGCGGCTTCGTCGCCTTGTCCTGATTTAAATTTAATCCACTAAATGAAAGAAGGTCGTCTGAAAAATGGTTTTCAGACGACCTTCAAATTTTAAAACCCAAATTAAAATGACGAACCTTCCTGCTTCAAAAATTCCGCCTCTTCCTCCGTGCTTTCACGCCCCAATACGGCATTGCGGTGCGGATAGCGTCCGAAGCGGTCGATGATGACTTTGTGTTTGATTTCAAAATCCAATGCGTGTCCGTCGGTATAGCGTTCAAACAGCGGAACGGCTTGTTCGTGGACAACTTGGCTTTCGCTGTGCATCAACGGCATAAGCATGAAATGGCGTTCGTGCGGCAGGAGGTCGGCGAAACCGGGCTGACGGACGGCTTCTTGGGCAAGGATGAGAGCGGCCAAATCTTGGGCAAATGCTTGAGGACTGTTGCGAAACAGGTTGCGCGAGAATTGGTCGAGCAGGATGATTTCGGCGAGCCTGCCTTGCAGGGTGTCGCGCCAGTGTGCAAGCTCGCCACGGGCCGCCTGTTGCCAGACATCAAAAAATCGCGCGCGAATCTCGGCATCGAATTCATCGTTTTGGGCAAACAGAAAAGGACGGTTTTCTTCGGCAAACCAGAAGTCTAAGACGGTTTGGGGTGTCATGAACATTCCCTGCAATAGAGGATTATTAAGTATAAGGTCGCCTGAAAAACCGGATCAAGGTTTTCAGACGACCTTCTTTATTGCGCCTATATCTCGACAGCTTTTGATTAATCCACCCGCTCCAACTGACTTTTATGAACATACCCTTGGGTAGTCGTATCTTTTAATTGAACGAGGTACCAATCCTTACGAACGGTTTTCAATTTTTCTACTATGGCGTTGTCGTCCAAGCGTTTGATTATGTCGGCATGGGCATCCGGTTGTCTCCTGAGGTTAACCTTATGGCTATCTGTGGATTTAACGATGAAATCATTATTCATAAGCAACGAATAAATACAGCCCGAATCAGGGATTTGTTTCGCCGTTGTTTTTGGGATTTTTTCAAATTTTATGAGTTTGGCAGAATAATATTTACCATCACAAATGACTTCCGTATCCACTTTGCCCATAGTAATTTGTGCCGGCTGTTTGACAGAATCTTCCTGATAGACGTAAAAATTCGGCGGAAGCACCAATTCTTTCAAAACAGCAGTTTGCTGCGATTTGCTTAAATTAAGGGAGATTCGGTTTTGATTCGATATTTTGGTGTCTTCAGGGATAAAGTCAAAATATAAAATCCTTTGATTCCGAGCATTACCATCTAAACTTTTACCCCAATAAACCCACAGCATGCCTTTTTGAGGAACGCCTTGTGCAAATGTCAGCTGAAATACGCTCAAAATAACGCCGACAAAAATACAATAAAGAAATTGTTTATTTTTCAAAGCCATTTTCAATGATGCTCAGAATCTACTTACCGAAATTGCCCTTCACTCAGTCCCACAACAGACAATATCGCTGATTGTTTAATATATTCATAACAGAGGTCGTCTGAAAACAGTCACGAACCTCTCAAGCCAGTATTACTTCGCCAATTCTTTGTCGATTTCCTGATAAAGCGCGGCGAAGTCTGGTTCTCCGACAAAGGTTTTCAGGATTTCGCCTTTTTTATTGATCAGGAAAGAAGTCGGGTAAACCTGCGTACCGAACGCTTGGGCGGCGGCTTTATCGGCATCAAACATGACGGTAAAAGGCAAGCCGTATTCTTTGACGTATTGGTTTACGCTTTCCAGCGGGTCTATCGGCTGGGCAATGCCGAGGACTTGGAAGTCTTTTCCTTGATAGTCTTTGGACATTTTAATGACTTTGGGCATTTCGCTGACACAGCCCGGGCAGGAGGGAAACCAAAAATTGATGAAGCTGACTTTGCCTTGCAAATCGGCATTGGACACCGGTTTGCCTTGCAGGTCAGACAAAGAGAATGCGGGAGCAGGTTTGTTATCCGGAATAAGGACGATGGCAAGCAGCGCGCCGATAATGGCGACTGCGGCAATGGTAATGAGCTTTTTCATGCTTCGGCGTATTGTTTTAAAAGGGTAAAGAGAGGTTCGGGAATGCTGATGCTTCGCCCACTTTCTGCGCTGACGACCATCAAAGTGCTTTCGGCTTCGACGGCATTTTTACCGCTGGGCAAAACAATGTTTTGAGTGAGGATAATATGGCGCGAGGTCAGCTCTTTCAGACGACCTTCAAAACGCAATATGTCGCCATCGACGGCGGCACGGCGATAACGGATGTCGGTGCGGACGACCACCAGCATCAAGCCGTCGATTTCGGACAATAAACCGTGTTCCTCAAAAAACGCCCAGCGCGCTTCTTCGAGAAATTCGAGATAGCGCGCGTTGTTGACATGACCGTAGCCGTCAAGATGGTAATTGCGGACGCGGATATTCATCAGTTCAGATTGAAGGGTTGAAAGGCTTCACGGGCGAGCGGTTCTTGCTCGAGGTCGGTGATAACGGTAGAAAGCTGGATGTCGAACCATTCATTGAAAATATCCGCATTCAAATCAGGCCATTCGCTTTCATCTTCGCACCAATCGGCAAGTTCGGCAGCGAAAATGTCTTCAAACCGCGCTTCAATTTCATCCCAAACTTCATCAGCGGTTTCACACGGACGGACGAGGTAAGAATTGGCATCGGCTTGAATATCTTCAAGCGTCAAACCGTCAAGATGATTGCCGGGCAGGGTTTGCAGCCAGTTCCAAAAAGGATCGAGCGGGATGAGCAGGAAGACGCTGCGGTTGACTTCGTACATGATGTTTTCCTTGATTTCAGATAAGGGAATGATATAGCAAAGGCCGTGCAAACGCTATCTTTGCCGACTGAAGGATAGATAAGTTGGGGCAAAGCGATGTTTAAACTGCAACCCGTTTTCTGCTTCATTACTTTTTTGTAAATCTGATTGCCGCTCTTTTCTCTTGTTGAATCGCAGGTCAAACTAAGAGTTGAAAAAACCTGCTTCTTCCAACACAGCATTTGCCACCAGTGTATCGGTATCTTTCCTCAATAATAAGTGCAGCTCATGAAAATCTTGTTTCAAGCGGGCAACTGCTTCCGGATGTTCATACCAATAAATCACGGCTTCTGCCAGTTTTTCAGGCGTCGCATCATGTTGCAAAAGCTCTGGAACAGCACATTTGTTCAGCAAAATATTGGGCAAACCGACATGTGGCACTTTAACTTTACGCTTCACATAAGCATAAGTCAGAGGAGATATCTTATAGCTGATCACCATAGGACGTTTGCACAAAGCCACTTCCAGCGTTGCCGTCCCGCTGGTCACCAAAACCACATCTGCCGCAGTACAAACAGTATCTGCTTGTTTATCGACTAATGTAATAGGAAGGTCCGAAAATTGCGCAGATGCAAGAATTTTTGATATACGCCGGTGGGTTGCTTGTGTAGCAACCGGCATCAGAAACTGCGCCTGTGGGTAACGCTTCAACAGAAGTAATGCGGTTTGAAAAAACACGGGAGCCATGTAATCAATTTCGCTAACACGACTGCCGGGCATCAAGGCAAATACTGGGATAGACGGTGCAACTCCCAACTGGAGACGCGCAGAAGATTGATCAACATCTACAGGCATGGTTTGTGCCATCGGATGACCGACAAACTCAGCCTTACCACCGGCATCTAAATAGAGTTGTGGTTCCATTGGGAAAAGGCACAACACCCGGTTAACTTGATGAACGATTTTGTTCACCCGTTCACGCCTCCACGCCCAAACAGAAGGGCTGACATAGTGAACCGTTGAAATACCCGTTTTCTTCAGTTTCTCTTCCACCCAAAGATTAAAATCAGGTGCATCAATCCCAACAAAAACATCCGGTTTTATACGAATAAGGTCATTAACCAGACCTTTTCGGATTTTCAATATTTCGGGCAAACGTTTAACTACCTCAACAAAACCTCGTACTGCCAATTTTTCTTGGTCATAAAGACTTTCAAATCCTTCCGCCTTCATACGCTCGCCACCGATACCAATAAATCTTGCATCAGGACAACGTTTTTTAATCGCACAAATAAGATGTGCACCAAGCAGATCACCCGATGCCTCAGCAACACTCATTGCAATCGTGAGAGAAGTAGTCATATAAAATTATGGGATACAAAAAAGAATTTGGTAAGTGTAATACCTGACGACAAAGAAGTTCTTAGTCAAATTTCAATTATAGAGACCTTTGCAAAAATAGTCTGTTAACGGAATTTGACTCATAAAAATGCGCTAAAAATTTTCAATTGACCAAAACCTTTATGATTCTGAGTAAAAGCTAGGAAAAATCAGAAAGGTTTTTTATTTTGAAAATAGTATTAAACATAGAATTTTAGTAACTTATATGAATTTAAAATATCTCTTACAATATGATACTGGAAAGAAATACTCTATCTATGGCAAACCCACTTACCCATCATTACAAAACAAAAAGAATAACTTCAATATACCGAGAGTATTTTAAATAGAGTATTTAAAATACACAAAAGGTAGCTTGCATATAATAAAACACCATTTGAGAAAACAAATGGTGTTTTATTATAGTGTATTAGATTACTCGGCAGCTTCTGCTGCTTTGTCTACTAATTCAATCAATGCCAAAGGCGCATTGTCGCCTTTGCGGAAACCATATTTCAGTACACGAATATAACCGCCATTACGGGCAGCAAAACGTGGACCTAACTCATCAAACAATTTAACTACAACATCACGATCACGAGTGCGGTCAAATGCCAAACGACGGTTTGCCAAGGAAGGTTTTTTACCCAATGTAATCAAGGGTTCTACTACGCGGCGCAATTCTTTAGCTTTAGGCAAAGTTGTCACAATAGTCTCGTGAGTCAACAATGAGTTCGCCATATTACGCAGCATTGCAGCGCGATGGCTGCTTGTACGGTTTAATTTGCGGTTACCATTACGATGACGCATGTCATTATCCTTTAATCTTCAAACTTACGGCTTTTCTAAGCCTACAGGCGGCCAAGCTTCCAATTTGGAACCTAGTGTCAAGCCTTTAGATGCCAACACTTCTTTGATTTCATTCAAAGATTTACGACCCAAATTCGGAGTTTTAAGAAGCTCTGTTTCAGTACGTTGAATCAAATCGCCGATATAATAAATATCTTCAGCTTTCAGACAATTAGCTGAACGTACAGTTAATTCCAAATCATCTACCGGACGCAGCAGGATAGGGTCAATAGGAGGAGCTTTTTCTTCAACTTCTTCTACTGGAGTACCTTGCAAATCAGCAAAGATAGACATTTGATCAATTAAAATACGAGCGGCACTACGTACAGCTTCTTCAGGATCAATAGAACCATCAGTTTCAATATCCAAAACCAATTTATCTAAATCCGTACGCTGCTCTACGCGTGCAGGTTCAACTTCAAAGCTAACACGACTGATGGGCGAAAAGCTCGCATCCAACTGAATTGCACCAATCTGGCGGTTTTCATCGCGCACAACACGACGACCGGAAACAGATTGATAGCCACGCCCCTGCTCAACTTTGATTTCCATCTCAATTTGACCATTCTCGGCCAAATGACAAATAATATGCTCAGGATTTAAAATTTCCACATCATGTGGCAATTCAATATCACCGGCAACTACTGTACCGGCCCCTGACTTTTTCAAAGTTAACTGAACTTGGCCACGCCCATGCAGCTTAAATACAATACCTTTGACATTCAACAAAATATCGACGACATCTTCTTGAACGCCATCAACAGTAGAGTATTCGTGCAATACACCGGAAATGGCCACTTCAGTAGGAGCAAAACCATTCATGGATGACAGTAAGATACGACGCAAAGCATTACCTAAAGTATGACCAAAACCGCGCTCAAACGGCTGCATGGATACTTTTGCACGAGTTGTAGATAAAGTATCGACATCAATTTGACGAGGTTTCAAAAATTCGGTTGTGCTATTTTGCATTTAACTGTCCCTCACTGAGCTAGCGTTATTTAGAGTAGAATTCTACCACCAGCTGTTCATTAATATCGCCAGTTAATTCTGAACGATCTGGCATATTTTTAAATACGCCTTCCAATTTGTCTGCATCAACAGAAACCCAGCTTGGTAAACCGATTTGAGTTGCCAGACTTAAAGCTTCCTGGATACGAACCTGTTTTTTAGCTTTCTCACGAACAGCTACAACATCACCGGCTTTAACTTGGAAAGAAGGAATATTTACAACCTGACCGTTAACGGTAATTGCTTTATGAGAAACCAGCTGACGTGCCTCAGCACGAGTCGAGCCAAATCCCATGCGATATACTACATTATCCAAACGAGACTCTAACAATTGCAGCAGTAATTCACCAGTAGAGCCTTTACGTCGATCTGCTTCTGCAAAATAGCGACGGAATTGACGTTCCAATACGCCATAAATACGACGAATCTTTTGCTTCTCACGTAATTGCAAACCATAGTCGGACAAACGCGGTTTTTTTGCGCCGTGCTGACCAGGAGCGGAGTCCAGTTTACATTTAGAATCTAAAGAACGACGAGCACTCTTCAGAAATAAATCAGTGCCTTCTCGACGTGCTAATTTACATTTAGGGCCAATATAACGTGCCATGTTTCAATCACTCCAAATTTTAAATACGACGTTTTTTAGGCGGACGGCAACCGTTATGAGGCAACGGAGTAACGTCGGTAATACTGGTAATTTTAAAACCAAGAGCGTTGAGTGCACGTACAGAAGACTCTCGACCGGGACCAGGGCCTTTTATACGAACTTCTAAATTTTTAACGCCATATTCTTGGGCAACTTTACCAGCTGCTTCTGCAGCCACTTGAGCCGCAAACGGTGTACTTTTACGAGAACCTTTAAAACCAGCGCCGCCAGAGGTAGCCCAAGACAATGCATTGCCTTGACGGTCAGTGATTGTAATGATGGTATTGTTGAAAGAAGCATGTACATGCACAATACCTTCGCTTACGGTTTTACGTACTTTTTTACGTACACGCGAAGCTGTGTTTGCTTTAGCCATTAATAAAATTCCTTAAAAATTATTTTTTACCAGCAATCGCTTTACGCGGACCTTTGCGGGTACGAGCGTTTGTGCGAGTGCGTTGACCACGACAAGGCAAACCTCGACGATGGCGGAAACCACGATAACAACCCATGTCCATCAATCGTTTGATGCTCATCGTTACCTCACGGCGCAAATCGCCTTCCACTTCATACTTAGCAACTTGTTCACGCAAAGCGTCTAATTGAGCCTCGTCCAAATCTTTTGCTTTTGTAGTGGGAGCAATATTTGCTGCCTCGCAAATTAATTTAGCACGAGTAGCACCGATACCATAAATAGCCTGCAAGCCAATTACGATATGTGCATTATTAGGGATATTTACCCCTGCAATACGAGCCATATTTTTTCCTTTAAACGGCAAAGTTCGTCACTATACCACAAAGTCTTGCTAAAAGAAAAGTTCCCTTAACCTTGACGTTGTTTGTGACGAGGGTCAGTACAAATTACACGAACCACTCGATTACGACGGATAATCTTACAGTTGCGACAAATTTTCTTTACAGACGGTTGTACACGCATTATCTTTCCTTATATCGTTTTATCTAGCTCGGAAGACTATCCGAGCCCGAGTTAAATCATAAGGTGTCAGTTCTACCGTCACCTTATCCCCAGGAGAGATCCGGATATAGTGCATACGCATTTTCCCGGAAATATGACCTAATACAATATGGTCATTCTCAAGCTTTACTTTAAAAGTTGCGTTAGGTAGAGTTTCAAGAATCTCCCCCTGCATTTGTATGGTATCTTCTTTAGCCATAATTCTACTTACGTGATAAAGATTTCATATCAAGACCGCTCATTAAACTCTCATATTGCTGAGTCATGCGGTAAGAGTTAATTTGGGTACTAAAGTCCATTGTCACCACGACTAAAATCAGTAAAGATGTACCACCCAAATAAAAAGGAACATTCAAAGCTGTTGTCAAAAATTCTGGAATTAAACAAATAGTTGTAATATATAATGCACCAAACAAAGTGAGGCGCAATACAACCTGCTCCAGATACTGAGAAGTTTGCCTACCAGGTCGAATTCCCGGCACAAAAGCACCGCTTTTCTTCAAATTCTCTGCCATTTCTTTTGGGCTAAAAACCAAGGCTGTATAAAAATAGCAGAAGAAAATAATTGTCACTGTAAATAACAAAATATATAAAGCTTGCCCATGCTGAAGCAAACCAGCAATTTTATGCAACAAACTGCCTGTATCATTAGAACCAAACCAGCTTAACAAAGTGGATGGAAACAAAATAATACTTGACGCAAAAATAGGAGGAATGACGCCTGCCATATTCAACTTAAAGGGCATATGTGTATTAGAACCTTGCATCACACCACTACCAATTTGGCGTTTCGCATAATGCACGGGAACTTTACGCTGCGCACTTTCAAAATATACAACAATATAAATTAATAGCAATGCACCAATAACAATTGACACAGCTGTAGGCATACCAATTGATCCTTGACTCGTTAAAGCTAATAATCTTGCTATACCAGAAGGAATACCGGCAGCGATACCAGCAGTAATAATCAAAGAAATGCCATTCCCAATCCCACGCTCCGTAATCTGCTCACCTAACCACATCAGGAACATTGTACCTGTGACTAAGCTCACTACCGTAGAAATATGGAACTCTAAAGAATTAGTGACAACCACACCTTGTTGGAATACAAAGGTAGCTACACCAAAACTCTGTAAGATAGCTAATAGTACTGTACCGTATCTTGTATATTTTGTAATAACTTTTCGACCTGCCTCCCCTTCCTTTTTTAATGCCTTTAAAGAAGGAATTATTTCAGAGGCCAATTGAACAATTATTGATGCTGAAATATATGGCATTATGCCAATTGCAAATATACTAAAGCGCTCTAACGAGCCACCAGAAAACATGTTCAACATGCCTAGTATGCCGTTCCCAGCGCTTTCGTATAATTTAGCTAAAGCAACAGCATCTACGCCAGGTACTGGGATATGGGCACCAATACGAAAAACAACTAACGCCCCTAAAAGAAACGTTAGACGTTTTTTCAGATCTCCAAATTTGGACAAGCCTGATAAAGATTGTTGATTAGCCACTATAATGCAAGCCTTATTCTTCCACTTTACCACCAGCAGCTTCAATTGCTGCTTTAGCCCCTTTAGTGACTTTAATGCCCTTCAGGACAACAGCTTTTGAAAGCTCACCAGAGGCAATAACTTTCACATTGGAAACAGTTGCAGGAACCAACCCGACTTGCTTGAGAACTAATACATCAATCTCATTCACAGCGAGTAAGTTCAATTCACTCAAACGAATCTCAGCATTAGCAGCAGCAGTCAAAGATTTGAAACCACGTTTTGGCAGGCGACGTTGCAAAGGCATTTGACCGCCTTCGAAACCTACTTTATGAAAACCACCAGAACGGCTTTTTTGACCTTTATGACCACGGCCACCAGTTTTACCTAAACCACTACCAATACCACGACCTACACGACGACGAGCGTGGGTAGCCCCCTCAGCAGGTTGAATAGAATTTAGAAACATATCAAGACTCCACTTTCAACAAGTAGCTGATTTTGTTAATCATACCACGGTTTTCAGGTGTATCTAAAACCTCTACTGTATGCTCACGATGGCGCAAACCTAAACCACGAGCACATGCACGATGAGATTCAATTGTACCAATCAGGCTCTTCACCAATGTAACTTTAATCTTTTTTTGCTCAGTCATGGTTTGCTCCCAAAATGTCTTCCACTCTTAGACCACGTTTAGCAGCGATATCAGCAGGTGTATATAACTTAGACAAGCCATCTAATGTAGCTCGTACAATGTTATAAGGGTTTGTAGAACCATGCACTTTAGCAGAAATGTTATGAATACCCATAGCATCAAAAACTAAGCGCATAGGACCACCTGCCTTTACACCACTACCTTCTTTAGCGGGTTGCATAAAGACTTTAGTAGCGCCATGACGTCCAATAACCTCATGATGAATCGTACCATTTTTTAGAGGTACTTTAATCATAGAGCGACGAGCCTGATCCATTGCTTTTTGAACAGCTACCGGCACTTCTTTTGACTTACCTTTACCCATACCAATACGACCATCCCCATCACCAACAACAGTTAGCGCAGAGAAAGCCATGATACGACCACCTTTAACTACTTTAGTTACGCGATTAACTGCGACCATTTTTTCAATCAGGCCGTCACCACGTTCTTCAATTTCATGTTTTGCCATCTGAAAGTCTCCAATTATTAGAAGCTTAAACCATTTTCACGTGCAGCTTCAGCCAAAGCTTTCACTCGACCGTGATATTGGAAACCTGAACGATCAAAAGCAACTTTTTCTACGCCTACTGCTTTAGCTTTCTCAGCAATGCGCTTTCCTACTACTGCAGCCGCCTCGACGTTGCCACCAGATTTCAGACTACCACGCACTTCAGCTTCCAATGTAGAGGCTTGAGCCAATACTTTATCACCTTCAGCACTAATTACTTGAGCATAAATATGATTATTGCTACGGAACACACATAATCTTACCATTTTCAAGTCCGCAATACGTGCACGGGTTTTGCGTGCACGACGGAGTCGGGTTGTATGTTTATCCATTAGTGAACCTCAATTATTTTTTCTTGGCTTCTTTCATCACTACCACTTCACCTACATAACGAACACCCTTACCTTTATAAGGCTCAGGAGAACGGAATGCACGAATTTCAGCAGCGACTTGACCAACTACTTGTTTATCTGCACCAGTCAAAACGATCTCTGTTTGGCTAGGAGTTTGAACAGAAACACCTTCAGGCATTTCATATACGATTGGATGAGAAAAACCCAAAGACAAATTCAAAACTTTGCCTTGAGCTTGAGCACGGTAACCCACACCAATCAATTGTAGTTTTTTCTCAAAACCTTCTGAAACACCTTTAACCATATTATTAACTAATGCACGAGCAGTACCTGACATAGCATTTGCCTGCTTACTGTCATTTTTTGCAGCAAAAGTTAATTTACCATCGTTTAATTCAATGACGACATCAGAATGCAAAGGAAAGACCAACTCGCCATTCTTACCCTTGATAACCAATGCTTCTGTTCCAAATTTTACTTCTACACCAGCAGGAACAGTCACTGGGTTTTTTGCGACACGTGACATTTACTTTTCTCCACTAGGCTACGATGCACAACAACTCACCGCCGACGCCCTCAGAACGAGCCTTGCGGTCAGTCATCACACCTTTAGAAGTACTAACAATAGCGATACCCAATCCATTCATAACATTAGGAATTTCGCTAGAAGCTTTGTAAATACGCAAACCTGGACGTGAAACACGTTTAATTTGCTCAATCACAGGACGGCCTGCATAATATTTCAATTGAATTTCCAATACCGGCTTCGCATCAGCAGAAACCGAAAAATCCTCGATATAACCTTCTTCTTTCAAGACTTTTGCAATTGCACACTTTAATTTAGAGGAAGGCATGGCAACCGCTACCTTATTGGCACGTTGCGCATTACGAATACGAGTCAACATATCGGAAATAGGATCATGCATACTCATTATTAATACTCCTATTACCAGCTAGCTTTAACAACACCGGGAATCTCGCCACGCATAGCGATTTCACGGATTTTAATACGACCCAAACCGAATTTACGGAAAGTACCACGAGGACGACCTGTCAAAGCACAACGACGGCGTTGACGTACGGGAGCTGCATTACGCGGAATGGATTGGAATTTCAGACGAGCTTCGAAACGCTCCTCTTCAGTTGCATTCGCATCATTAATAACAGCAAAAATTGCCTCACGTTTGGCTGCAAACTTTTTCGCCAGAGCTTGACGTTTCAGTTCACGATTAATAAGTGCTTTCTTAGCCATGATTATCCTTTAAACGGAAACTTGAACAGTGACAATAAAGCTTTAGCTTCCTCATCAGTTTTTGCAGTAGTTGTAATAGTAATATTCAAACCACGCAAAGCATCAATTTTATCGTATTCAATTTCCGGGAAAATGATTTGCTCGCGAACACCCATGTTGTAATTACCACGACCATCAAATGATTTACTACTTACACCACGGAAGTCACGTACACGAGGTAATGCAATAGTAATCAAACGATCCAAGAATTCAAACATTTGATCACGGCGCAATGTTACTTTGCAACCGACAGGATAATTATCGCGAATCTTAAAACCTGCGATAGATTTACGAGCGACAGTAACGACTGGTTTTTGACCAGCAATTTTCTCTAAGTCAGATACTGCGTGCTCCATAACTTTTTTATCAGCAACAGCTTCTCCGACACCCATATTTAAAGTAATTTTTTCAATACGGGGAACTTCCATTACTGACTTGTAACCAAATTGTTTAATCAGTTCAGGAACAACTGTATCTTTATAAAACTCTCTCAAACGAGCCATGTTATCTCCTTATGCTCCAATAACAGAGCCATTTGATTTGAAGAAACGAACGCGCTTAATTTTGCCTTCATTCTCAATCAGTTTAATACCAACACGGTCTGCTTTATTAGTTTCCGGATTCAGGATTGCAACATTAGAAATATCCAACGGCATTTCTTTAGCAACAATACCTCCCTCAATACCACGCATCGGATTAGGTTTTTGGTGGCGTTTTACAACGTTAATACCTTCAACAACGACTTTACTACCCAATACGCGAACTACTTGACCTTGCTTACCTTTATCCTTACCAGTGATCACAACAACTTGGTCACCTTTAATGATTTTATTCATCGCGCTATTCCTTATAACACTTCAGGCGCCAATGAAACGATTTTCATAAATCGCTCAGTACGCAACTCGCGGGTTACCGGACCAAAAATACGGGTACCCAGAGGTTCAAGTTTATTGTTTAACAACACGGCGGCATTGTTATCGAATTTAATCAACGCACCATCAGGACGACGCACACCTTTAGCAGTACGAACAACAACTGCATTGTATACATCACCTTTTTTAACACGACCACGCGGGGCCGCATCTTTAACTGCGACTTTAATAATATCGCCAACAGAAGCGTAGCGACGCTTAGATCCGCCCAACACTTTGATACACATCACACGACGCGCACCAGAGTTATCAGCCACATCTAAGATGGTCTGCATTTGAATCATATTAGTACCTTTAAATTAACCAACTTAATTTACCACTTTCATATAACTCGCTCACTTATCTAAATTGAGCTAACTAAATGAAACCATCACGGTTCTAGTAAACCAGTCTTGGATCCCGAAGGGAAGAAACTTCCAGAAGAAACTGAAAGATAAGAAACGAAGTTTACACGCAAATTCACTTTGGCGCAACACTTCGTTTCTTATTAAAGCTAACTGTCTTAAATTTTAAACAGTACGTGCTTTCTCAACCAGTTCTTTAACAACCCAAGATTTGGTTTTTGACAGTGGACGAGATTCCGCAATTACTACAACATCGCCAATTCCATATTGATTATTTTCATCATGGGCATGGATTTTAGTTGATAAACGGATAATTTTACCGTACAGAGGATGTTTTACTTTACGTTCAACCAATACTGTCACAGTTTTGTCCATTTTGTCGCTTACCACTTTGCCTTGCAAAGTACGAACATTTTTATTTTCGCTCATTACTTAGCACCTTTTTCAGTTAAAATGGTTTTAATACGAGCAATATCGCGACGTACACGTTTTAATTCGCTTGGTTTACCCAATTGACCAGTTGCGTTTTGCATACGTAAGCCAAACTGAGCTTTCAACAAGTCCAACAAATCTGCATTTAATTGCTCAATAGATTTGTCTTTCAATTCATTTGCTTTCATTATTGACCTACCTGTCTTACTACAAAGGTCGTAGGAATAGGCAATTTGGCAGCAGCTAATTCAAATGCTTCACGAGCCAAAGCCTCTGGAACACCGTCCATCTCATACAACACTTTGCCTGGTTTAATTTCGGCAATGTAATATTCCACGTTACCTTTACCGCCACCCATACGAACTTGAATAGGTTTTTCAGTAATTGGTTTATCAGGGAATACACGAATCCAAATACGACCACCACGTTTAATGTGGCGAGTCATTGTACGACGAGCAGCTTCGATTTGGCGGGCAGTCAAACGACCACGACCAACGGCTTTCAAACCGAACTCACCGAAACTTACTTTGTTACCGCGAGTAGCAATACCAGTATTGCGACCTTTTTGTTGCTTGCGGTATTTCAGTCTAGTTGGCTGCAGCATTACGTCCACCTGCCTTTCTTTGTTTCTTTTCATGCTCAGGTTTAGCTGAAGTCTTTACATTACCTTCAGTATAGACCCAAACTTTCAGACCCAGCACGCCATAAGTAGTATGAGCTTCGCTAGTTGCATAATCTACGTTGGCACGCAAAGTATGCAGAGGTACACGACCTTCACGATACCATTCGCTACGAGCAATATCTGCACCATTCAGACGACCTGAGGTCATAATCTTGATACCTTTTGCTCCTGAACGCATAGCATTTTGCATAGCGCGTTTCATAGCACGGCGGAATTGAACGCGTTTTTCCAATTGCTGAGCAATACCATCAGCAATAATTTGTGCATCCAATTCAGGTTTACGGATTTCTTCGATATTCACATGAACAGGCACGCCCATCAAGGCTTGCAAATCACGTTTCAGAATTTCGATATCCTCACCTTTTTTACCAATTACTACGCCTGGGCGGGCAGAGTGGATGGTAATGCGTGCAGATTTTGCAGGACGCTCAATAACTACGCGACCAACAGAAGCATTCGCCAATTTTTTACGCAGGTAGTTACGAACATCAATATCTTGTTTCAAAACAGCAGAAAAGTCGGTGCTTTTAGCAAACCATTTTGAAGCCCAGTCTTTAGTTACCGCCAGGCGAAAGCCTGTAGGGTTAATCTTTTGTCCCATAGCTTTTCCTTAGTTGCCCACTGTCACATTGATATGACAAGTTTGTTTTTCAATGCGGTTACCGCGACCTTTGGCACGAGCTTGGAAACGTTTCAAGCTTGGACCTTTGTCAACAAAGATAGTGACCACTTTCAACTCATCAATGTCGGCACCGTTATTGTGCTCGGCATTAGCAATAGCTGATTCCAATACTTTTTTAATCAACTCAGCACCTTTTTTAGGGCTGAAAGTCAAAATATTCAAAGCTTGGGCAACGTCTTTACCACGAATCAAATCAGCTACCAAACGAGCTTTTTGAGCTGAAATACGGGCATTTTTATGTTGTGCATTTACTCTCATGATTCACCTTATTTCTTTTTAGCCTTTTTATCAGCCAAGTGGCCTTTAAAGGTACGGGTCAATGAGAATTCACCTAATTTATGACCAACCATGTTATCACTGATAAACACAGGCACATGGGTGCGGCCGTTGTGCACAGCAATGGTCAGACCGATAAAATCAGGCAGAATGGTAGAACGACGAGACCAAGTTTTAATCGGGCGCTTGTCGTTGCTTGCACGAGCAGCATCTACTTTTTTCAGCAAATGCAGGTCTACATATGGGCCTTTTTTCAATGAACGAGCCATACTAATTAACCTTTATTTGAGTAACGACGACGAACAATCATATTATCCGTGCGTTTGTTATTACGAGTGCGGTAGCCTTTAGCAGGAGTACCCCATGGGCTAACCGGTTCGCGAGCTTCACCGGTACGACCTTCACCACCACCATGCGGGTGATCGACAGGGTTCATGACAACACCACGAACGGTCGGACGAATACCGCGCCAACGATTGGCACCGGCTTTACCGATTTTCTTCAGGCTTTGCTCTTCGTTACCGACTTCACCGATGGTTGCACGGCAATCTACGTTGATTTTACGAACTTCACCAGAGCGCAGACGGACTTGAGCGTATGCACCTTCTTTAGCCAACAATACCGCAGAAGCACCGGCAGAACGTGCAATTTGCGCACCTTTACCAGGTTTCATTTCGATACAGTGGATAGTCGTACCAACAGGGATGTTGCGGATCGGCAGAGTGTTACCTACTTTGATGGCAGCTTCAGCACCGGAAACCAATACAGCACCGGCTTGAATACCGCGAGGAGCGATGATGTAGCGACGCTCACCGTCTGCATAGCACAACAGTGCAATGAAGGCAGTACGGTTAGGATCGTATTCAATACGCTCTACTTTTGCAGGGATACCGTCTTTGTTACGTTTAAAGTCTACAACACGGTAATGGTGTTTATGACCGCCGCCTTTGTGACGGGTGGTGATATGACCATTATTGTTACGACCGGCAGTAGAATTTTTCTTTTCGAGCAAAGGTGCATAAGACGCACCTTTGTGCAAACCTTCTGTTACCACGCGAACCATGCCGCGACGGCCTGCAGAAGTTGGCTTCATTTTAACAATTGCCATTTTGTTTATTCCTTATCTGCAGCTGCAGCAGCGGCTTCCAAATCCAGCTCTTGACCGGCAGCCAAGCTTACATAAGCTTTTTTAACATCGCTGCGGCGGCCCAAAGTACGACCAAAACGCTTAGTTTTACCTTTAGTGGTAACGGTAGTTACAGAAGCAACTTGAACACCGAACAGCAGCTCAACAGCCGCTTTGATTTCAGGTTTGGTTGCATTTGCCAAAACTTTAAACGTCATTTGGTTGCGTTTTTCAGCCAATACGTTGCTTTTTTCAGAAACGATAGGTGCCAAAATCACTTGAGTCAAACGTTGTTGATTCATACCCATTGCTCCTCTAATTGTGCAACTGCATCTTTAGTGATGATTACTTTTTTGTAACGCAGCAAGCTGTAAGGATCAACTTGTTGAGCTTCCAAAACCAACACGTTTGGCAAGTTGCGTGAAGCCAAGTAAACATTCTCATCGAGCTGTTTGGTTACAAACAGCACTTGCTCCAGACCCAGATTTTTCACTTGTTCAGCAAAAACTTTGGTTTTAGGAGTTTCAGCAGTCAACGCTTCGATCGCAAACAAACGCTCGTCACGAGCCAATTGGGACAGGATAGTCGCCATACCGGCACGGTACATTTTACGGTTTACTTTTTGAGTAAAGTTTTCGTCGGGTTTGTTCGGGAACGCACGACCACCTTTACGCCACAGCGGAGAAGAAGTCATACCGGAACGGGCACGGCCGGTACCTTTTTGGCGCCATGGTTTTTTGGTTGAGTGTTTTACTTCGGCACGGGTTTTTTGAGCACGGTTGCCAGAGCGGGCGTTTGCCAAGTAGGCATTTACCAGCTGATGAACCAACGCTTCATTGTATTCGCGAGCGAACAAAGCATCAGAAACAGACAGACTGCCTGAAACTTGTCCTTTAGCGTCAATTACTTTCAATTCCATTACGCACCTACTTTCACGCTAGGACGAACTACAACATCGCTGTTGACCGCACCCGGAACAGCACCCTTAACCAACAACAGTTGGCGTTCTGCATCAACACGGACAACTTCCAGTTTTTGGACAGTTGCTTTGGTGTTGCCGTATTGACCGGCCATGCGTTTACCGGGGAACACGCGACCTGGGTCTTGCGCCATACCGATAGAACCTGGAACACGGTGAGAACGGGAGTTACCGTGGGAAGTACGTTGGGCACCGAAGTTATGACGTTTGATCGTACCGGAGAAACCTTTACCTTTAGAGGTACCGGTTACATCGACCAGTTGACCGACTTCAAACATAGAAACGGTGATTTCGTCACCGGCTTTCAATTCAGCCAGTTTTTCTTCAGTCAAAGCAAACTCGATCAAACCGCGACCGGCTTCAACACCTGCTTTTGCAAAGTGTCCGGCTTCGGCTTTGTTGACACGGTTAGCTTTTTTCTGACCAAAGGTAACTTGAACGGCAGTATAGCCGTCAGTATCTTTGGATTTTACTTGTGTAACGCGGTTAGCAGACATATCCAAAACGGTTACCGGAACAGAAACACCCTGTTCGTCGAACACGCGGGTCATGCCAACTTTGCGTCCAACCAGACCTAAAGTCATGATTATTTTCCTTTTAAAGTAAAGGGGCGGGCTACGATTGGCCTGCCTTCGGACAATGATAAAACTTGGCACATTTGTACCAAGCCCTGCACTATACCACGACAATAAAGAAGTTTTCAAGAAAAATCTTAGGCTTGCCGCAGATTATTTACCGCTATCCGACAGATTTGAGGTTTACCCAATCCATCGATATCCTGTTCTGAATTTTGACAGTCTTAATTGTTGTTCAACGATATAAAAGGTCGTCTGAAATTTCATCTACAACAAAATTTCAGACGACCTCTTCTCGATACATGGTTATTTTACGCTACTCGGATACGTTTCATACCGAGAATGCTATTTCTGCAACTCCGTCGGTGGGTTTTGCTCGGGCTGGCGCGTGTGCAATTTATACCAACCAAACAACCGCACCAAACATAAAAAGGCAATCAAGGGCATACATAAAGCGGAAACCAAATAACGCGGGTTGCCGGTATTGAGGATGTTTCCTCCTGCCGACAGAGTTAATGCAGCATTAAACCATTCCCACAATGAAGGCACGCTGAAAGCCAACACGGCAATCAGTCCGAGCGTTCGGAAAATACCGATGGGCAAAATCTGACGTTTTAGCACTGTACGGTTTAGCTGTAACAAGACAATCAATCCGAACCCGATGATGATGACCATGCCGCCGTTTGCAACGATTTGCAGGCTGTTGAACGCGATGTCGGGCGTTACCGCCAGCCCGCCGTCTGAAGCAGGGGCCGCTTGCTGCTGAAGGTTAAGTCCTTGAACGATATTTAAAACGAAACCATAAACCATATCGGCAAGCATAATACCTATAGGCAAAGAAGTGAGCATTCGTCTTAGCATGGTTGTGTCTGATAATGATGAAAAAGATATGGATGGAAACTAATGTGGTTTCAGACAACCTATTCACACTATATACATCCATTTAAGAAGGGTCGTCTGAAAAGTGGCAGACGGTATTGTAGCGGATTGCCGCCCCAAACGTATGTAAAATTAAATTTAGCCTAAGTCATAAAATCCTGTAATTTTCCACCAATCATTTAACTTTGGGAGTAAAATCCCAAAATATTAATTTGCATCATGATTTACGGCTTGGATGTCTCGACGTAAGTTTTAGATTTACAGTTTCAGACGACGTTGGGACGCTATTTTGTAATTTTCCAACAAAGCCGTATGCCATTTATCAACGGATTGACCGAAAGGACGCTTCACATGAGTAATGCAAAACGCGATGTAACCCGCATCAGCCACAACACCAAAATCGTCGCTACGTTGGGGCCGGGCAGCAACAATGTTCAGTTGTTGGAAGACATGATCCGTGTAGGCGGTCTGAATGTCGTCCGTTTCAACTTCAGCCACGGCACGCCTGAATTCCATCAGGAAAACGCCCGCATCGTGCGTGAAGCGGCAAAACGCGCCGGACAGGAAATCGCCATCCTCGCCGACTTGCAAGGTCCGAAAATCCGCGTCGGCAAAATCGCCGGCGGCAGCATCGAATTGAACAAAGGAGAAACGCTGGTTCTTGATGCCGCACTCGAAGGCGAAGGCACACGCGACGCGGTCGGTTTGGACTACCGCGACCTGCCTAATGATGTCGTTGCAGGCGATGTTTTGTGGTTGGACGACGGTTTGCTGACTTTGACCGTGGAATCCGTTGAAGGCAGTAAGATTGTTACTAAAGTTGAAAACAGCCATGTGTTGAAAAGCAACAAAGGCATCAATAAGCGCGGCGGCGGTTTGTCCGCAGGCGCGTTGACCGAGAAAGACTTCCGCGATCTGAAAACCGCGATTGCCATCGGTTGCGACTACCTCGCCATCAGCTTTGTGAAATCCGCCGAAGATTTACACACTGCCCGCGCCAAAGTCGAAGAAGAAATGAAAGGCAGTACTGCCGTTCGCCCCGGCTTGGTTTCCAAAATCGAACGTGTGGAAGCGATTGAAAACTTGGACGAAATCATCCTCGCCAGCGACGGTATCATGGTGGCGCGTGGCGACTTGGCGGTCGAAGTCGGACACGCAGCCGTCCCCGCCCTGCAAAAACGCATGATCCGCCGCGCACGCGAATTGCGCCGCTTCAGCATTACGGCAACCCAAATGATGGAATCCATGATCACCAACCCCGTCCCGACCCGCGCGGAAGTCAGCGATGTGGCAAACGCGGTATTGGACGGTACCGATGCGGTGATGTGTTCCGCCGAAACTGCCGTCGGCGCGTATCCTTTTGAAACCGTCAGCCAAATGGCGATTATTTGCGCGGCTGCGGAAAAAGAACAAGATTCGCTCAACGGCGTTGCCGAACAGGTCGATTATCCCGAAGCCGTCAGCACCAACTTGGCGATTGCCGGCGGCGCGGTCAGCGTGGCGCGCGCGGTTCACGCCAAAGCCATCGTCGCCCTGACTGAAAGCGGTTCGACCGCCTTCGAAGTCAGCCGCCACAACATCACCTTGCCGATTTTCGCGCTGACCCCGAGCATTTCCGCCCAACGCCGTATGGCAATGTACCGCGGCGTGCGCCCGCTGATTTTGGCGACCAGCACCGACCACGATACCGCGCTGAACGAAGTGGAAGCCATGCTGGTCGAACATAAAATCTTAAGCTCCGGCGACCAATACATCATCACCAGCGGTTCGCAAATGCGCGAATCCGGTTCGACCAATACGCTGGAAGTGCTGCGCGTTAAATAATCGACACGCAAACGGCAGATAAACAAGAGGTCGTCTGAAAACTTGGAAACGGGTTTTCAGACGACCTTTCGTTTTCTTTCCGTCAAAATAATCCCGCAATGACATCTTTACCACAGTCCTGCCCTCTCCTATCTACGCAACACACAAGTTTTTCCGAAAGCGTCCAAAAATATTAGTCAAACACGATAACGTGGTATAGAATCGAGTACCTACACTAATCAAACGGAATGACCGTTAGGAAACAACCGTATTTTGATTGAAAACTGCCGTCCTTCCGCCTCAAAATCCGCGCAAAAGCAGCTTGCAGGATTTTCGCTTCAAAGACCATCGTTTCAATTCAACATGCCGATTCCAAACCGTCAGCCCGCTCCTGACACGGAGGCGTTTGTTTCAGACGACCTCTTTATTATTTACACGCAGGTACAAGAAAATGACACACTCACCCATCAAACAAACCGTAATCTTACTCAGCGCCGTCTTCTTCTCCGGCGCAGTCCACGCTTCGGGCTACCATTTCGGTACGCAGTCGGTCAACGCGCAAGGCACTGCAAATTCTTCCGGCGCGGAAGCTGCCGACGCATCGACCATCTTCTACAACCCCGCCGGTCTGTCCAAACTCGACAGCAGCCAAGTTTCCGTCAACGCCAACATCGTCCTGCCCAGCATCCACTACGAAGCCGATTCCGCAAAATACTATCAAGGCGGAGATGTTTCCGGCTCGAAAAGCGGCAAAATCACCAAAACCACCGTCGCCCCGCACCTCTACGGCGCATACAAAGTCAATGACGACGTAACTTTGGGCTTGGGCGTGTACGTCCCCTTCGGCTCTGCCACCGAATACGAAAAAGATTCCGTGCTGCGCCACAACATCAACAAACTGAGCCTCACCAGCATCGACATCGAACCGGTCGTCGCTTGGAAAGCCAATGAAAACCATGCTTTCGGTGCAGGACTGATCGCCCAATATTCCAAAGCCGAATTGCGCAAATATTCCGACTGGGATGCTTCCGGCTCTATCAGCCAACTCGCCAGCGGCCTTGCCTCACGCGCCGCCGGCCGCCCTGTCTCCGTCAGCGCGCAAGGCAAATCTGACGGACACGCCGAAGTTAAAGGCCACGACTGGGGCTTCGGCTATCAACTCGCTTGGATGTGGGACATCAACGACCGCGCACGGGTCGGCGTGAACTACCGCTCCAAAGTAACCCACACCCTCAAAGGCTCGGCGGAATGGGAAGCCGATGGCGCATACGCCCGCCGCGCTTGGGATTTGGGCGCGCTTGCCGCCCGCGGCTACGTTCCGCATGAAAAAGCAAGCGTCAAAATTGTAACCCCCGAATCCTTGTCCGTTCACGGCATGTACAAAGCCACCGACAAATTCAACCTGTTCAGCGATGTAACTTGGACGCGCCACAGCCGCTTCAACAAAGCGGAACTGGTTTTTGAAAACACCAAAAACGTCGTCAACGGCAAATCCGACCGCACCGTTATCACCCCCAACTGGCGCAACACTTACAAAGTCGCGCTCGGCGGTTCTTACCAAGTGACCGACCCGCTGCAACTGCGCGCAGGTATCGCCTTTGACCGCTCGCCCGTCAAAAACGCCGGCTACCGCATGAACAGCCTGCCCGACGGCAACCGCATCTGGTTCTCGCTTGGCGCGAAATACCATATCGGCAAAAACCACGTCCTCGATGCCGCTTACAGCCACATCCACATCAACGACACCCGCTACCACACCGCCCGCGCGACCGGCAGCGATGTGGACAGCAAAGGCGCATCCAGCGCACACTTCAAAAACCACGCCGACATCATCGGCCTGCAATACACTTACAAATTCAAGTAAGCCGTTTGGCGCCGACATCAAAAGATCGTCTGAAAACCGATATCCAGGTTTTCAGACGACCTTTTGCCATAAATTGACATCAGGAATGCTTCCTTCCGCCTCCCATCGGACGGGTATAAAAAACAAGGCCGCTGCCTCAGCCGAATGCAGACAGGATCAATAAAAAACCTCCTCATTTGGAAGACTCGGGATAGGTGCTTGATTTATCAAATTAATAATTATGACGAACTTTTTACCCCGGCCCCTACCTTAAGAAGTAAAGCAGTCCAATTATGCGAACTGTCCGCCATAAACGATATAGTGGATTAACTTTAAACCAGTACGGCGTTGCCCCGCCTTAGCTCAAAGAGAACGATTCTCTAAGGTGCTGAAGCACCAAGTGAATCG
>CAUSDA010000040.1:0-23196 GCA_963529965.1 uncultured Neisseria sp. | reverse complement strand
GTACTGTCTGCGGCTTCGTCGCCTTGTCCTGATTTAAATTTAATCCACTATAATTTCTATGGTTTAGAATTTAGCGCCGGATTGGTTGGCCATATAGTCAACCGCTGCTTTGACTTCGTCATCACTCAGGCTTGTGTTACCGCCTTTGGCAGGCATGGAGTTAAAGCCTTCGAGCGCGTGTTTGTGCAGGGTATCTTTACCTTGTTTGATACGCGGAGCCCACTCGTCTTTCTTGCCTATGCCTGGAGCACCGGGGATGGTACCACCGTGACACATTTTACAGTTGGCTTCAAAAACGGCTTTACCGTCCACTTTGGCAGAAGAAGCATCTGCTTTTTCCACCGGCTTGGCTTCGGCAGGAGCGGCCGCTTTTGCATCAGCTGCTGAAGCTGCTTTTTCAGCTTGTGCAGGTGCGGACGCAGATGAAGCGTCAGCGGATGATGCGGCAGCAGAAGCAGGTGCCGGTGCGGGAGCAGGTTCGGTTTTTTTCACGGGTGCTTTGCCGTCTTTGTTGGACAGACCCCATACATACGCAGTCATGATGTGGAGTTTGTCTTTATCCAAGAAACGACCCCAAGCCGGCATTTGACTGTGTCGGCCGTTGGTGATGGTTTCGATAATCGATTTTTGAGTACCGCCCCACAACCATACGTTATCGGTCAGGTTCGGACCCAGTCCTTGGATACCTTGACCTTTGTCGCCGTGACAGGTAAAGCAGTTTGCCGGTGGACCGCTGAACAATACTTTACCGCGTGCGGCACGTTCTTCATCGTATTGGTCTTTGGATTTGGATAAGGACATGACATAGTTTGCCACATCTTTTACCCGCTCTTCACCCAACGCAGGACCCCATGCCGCCATCGTCGCCGTACGGCCTTTTTCAATGGTCTCGTGGATTTTCTCAGGTTCGCCGCCCCACAACCAATCGTTGTCGGTCAAATTCGGGAAGCCTTTGGAACCTTTGGCATCAGAACCGTGACATTGGATACAGTAGGTATTGAAGAGGTTTTGACCGATGGCGCGTGCTTCAGGATTTTTTGCCACTTGCTCAATCGGCATATTGGCAAACTTGGCATAAACTTTGCCGTACTTCTGATCTGCTTTAGCCATTTCCTGATCATATTGTCCGTGGCTGCTCCATTTCCACTGGCCTTTATAATCACCCAAACCCGGGTACATGACCAGATAACCGATACCGAACAGCCAGACAAAGACATACAGCCAAAACCACCAGCGTGGCAACGGGTTGTTATATTCTTCGATACCGTCCCATTGATGGCCTGTCGTTTTGACTTCTTCGCCCTTTTTAGGACGCTTCACAACGTTTTGGGAAAGCAGCAGCCATGCCAAGCCGATAAAGCTGAGCACAACGATGACTGCAATGTATATATTCCAGAAATTACTGGTAAATTGGGGTGATGTGTTCATTATTTTGCTCCGTGATCACGGACTAAACTGTTATCGCCCGTCTTTTTCAGACGACTCTTTATCCTCATCATTTTCGAAAATACTGTTGGCGGCATCATCGTAGTTCTTTTTATTGCGTCGGTTGAAAACGATATAAAGCACTAAGATAAAGCTGATAAAAACCCAAACAGTAAAGAGCGAGCGGGCCCAGTTTACGTCCATGATGTTACCTTACGTTTTTCAATGCCAAGCCTAAGCCTTGCAGGTATGCAATCACCGCATCCAGCTCCGATTTGTTTTCCAAGGCTTCAGGCGCTTTGGCAATCTCTTCGTCGCTGTAAGGCGTACCGACTTTACGCAGGGCTTTCATATGCGCCACGGTTGCTTCGGCATCGACTTTGTTGCGGGCAAGCCATGGGAAAGCGGGCATATTGGACTCCGGCACAACGTCGCGCGGATTCAGCAGGTGGATGCGGTGCCATTCATCGGAATAGCGGCCGCCGACACGTGCCAAGTCCGGACCGGTACGTTTGGAACCCCATTGGAACGGATGGTCATAAACAGACTCGCCGGCAACGGAGTAGTGGCCGTAACGTTCGGTTTCCGCACGGAACGGACGGATCATTTGAGAGTGACAGTTGTAACAACCCTCTCGGATATAGATATCGCGACCAGCCACTTGCAAAGCGTTATAAGGTTTCACACCTTCAATAGGCTTGGTGACGGCTTTAGTAAAGAACAGCGGCACGGCTTCAATCAACAGGCCTACGCTGACTACAAGCAGGGTAAATACAATCAGGACGCCGACTTTTTCTTCAGCTAATTGTTGTAATTTCATTTTGGTAGCCTTTTCTTATGTTTTTAGTGGTGCTGGGTTTGAGACACCGCGGGAATCTCGGCATCAACCGCTTTGCCACTGATGGCCGTACGGTAAACGTTGTATGCCATGATACACATACCGCTCAGGTACAGCAGGCCGCCGGTGAAACGAATCATGTAGAAAGGCATGGTGCGTTTAACTGACTCTACAAACGAGTAGGTCAAAGTACCGTCCGCATTCAGAGAACCCCACATCATACCTTGCAATACCCCTGCAATCCACATGGAGGCGATATACAGAACCACGCCGATGGTCGCAATCCAGAAATGCGCTTCCACCAATTTGGTGCTGTACATTTCATTTTTACCGAACAGGCGGGGAATCATGTAGTACACGGAACCAATGGTCACGAAGCCCACCCAGCCCAATGCGCCGGCATGAACGTGTGCAACGGTCCAGTCAGTGTAGTGGCTCAAAGCGTTGACGGATTTGATAGACATCATCGGACCTTCGAAGGTGGACATACCGTAGAAGGAGAGGGAGACGATCAAGAATTTCAAGATAGGGTCGGTACGCAGTTTGTCCCATGCGCCGGACAAGGTCATGATACCGTTAATCATACCACCCCAAGAAGGTGCGAACAGAATCAGGGACAACACCATACCCAAGGACTGAGTCCAGTCAGGCAGCGCGGTATAGTGCAAGTGGTGGGAACCTGCCCACATGTAGGTGAAAATCAAAGCCCAGAAGTGGACGACGGACAGGCGGTAAGAATAAACCGGACGACCTGCCTGTTTCGGCACGAAGTAATACATCATGCCCAAGAAGCCTGCGGTCAGGAAGAAACCTACGGCATTGTGGCCATACCACCATTGAACCATAGCATCGATTGCGCCTGCATAAACCGGATAGGATTTCATGAAGCCCGCAGGAATGCTCAGGTTATTGACGATGTGCAACAGGGCAACGGCCAAAATGAAACCGCCGTAGAACCAGTTGGCAACGTAGATATGTTTGATTTTACGTTTGGCAATCGTACCGAAGAATACGATGGCGTAAGCAATCCAAACCAAAGCGATCAGGATGTCGATAGGCCATTCCAATTCGGCATACTCTTTAGCTTGGGTATAACCCAAAGGCAGGCTGACGATTGCCGCAACGATAACTGCCTGCCAGCCCCAGAAGGTAAATGCCGGCAGCCAACCGCCGAACAGGCGTGCATTACAGGTACGTTGAACAACGTAGTATGATGTACCCATCAGACCGCAACCGCCGAACGCAAAAATCACCGCATTGGTGTGCAACGGACGCAGGCGGCCGAAGTGGAACCAAGGGCCGACATCTGATAAATCAAGGGACGGGGCAAACAATTGGGCGGCAACGATGACACCGACCAACATGCCCACAATACCCCAAACTACGGTCATGATGGCGAACTGGCGCACCACTTTGTAGTTATAAGTTTGTGTGTCCATGAGAGTCTCCATGAATTATGGGAATAAAAATTTTTTATCTTACTTTGCCGTATGCGTTTTGAACAAACGCAATAAGGGCTAGGTTTAAATTTTTCTAAATTTAACATATAAGACAAGCCTAGCCAAGCGGAATTACATTTCACTCCATCTGGCGGCTTTATCGATTTTTTATATTTTTTACTTTATAATCATATTATTATTTAACAACCTCCCCTACAGCGCCACTTTATTTTTTCAAGCCTCCCTTTTGAAGGGGACTTTATCGATATAAATCAAACCGCATAATTCGACCTTTTTATTCATAAAATTTAACAAATGCATTAATAGTCATGATTAATTACAAAATCACCCCCAACCCGCTCGCCCATGAGTGGCACATCCGCCTAACCTTCCGACAAGAACATGATTTGGAAACAGAAATCAGCCTGCCGAACTGGGTTCCCGGCAGCTATCTGATACGCGACTTCTCCCGCCACATCACCACCATCCGCGCCTTTTGCAATGGAGAATATATCCATCTGACCCAAGTCAAAAAAAATCGGTGGCGCACCGCCCCGCAGTCCGGCGAGTGGGAAATTTACTACACCGTTTACGCCTACGACCTGTCCGTCCGCGGCTCGTTTCTGACTGCCGAACGCGGGTTTTTTGACGGCGCGTGCCTGTTTTTGCAGGTAAACGGACAAGAAAACAGCGCGCACCAAATCGAATTCCCCATCCTGCCGAAAACATGGCGGATTGCCACCACCCTGCCCCAAACCGGTATCCACAGCTTTCAGACGACCTCCTACCACGACTTAATCGACCACCCTGTCGAACTGGGCAACATCGAATTTCTCGATTTCGAAGCCGGCGGCATCCCGCACCGCATCGCCTTGAGCGGCCACTATCCCGATTTCGACCGCGACCGCCTCGTGTCAGACATCCACACAATCTGCGAAACCGAACTGACCATGTTCCCCTCCCCTGCCCCGTTCGCCCATTACCTCTTCCTGCTTCACGTCGGCGACAACATCTACGGCGGGCTGGAACACATCAGCAGCACCGCCCTGCTCGCCGACCGCCACAGCCTGCCGCCGCACGGCATGACCGACGCCAACGACGCCTACACCCAACTGCTCGGACTGTTCTCACACGAATACTTCCACGCCTGGAACGTCAAATCCATCAAACCCGCCGCCTTCGCCCCCTACGACCTCGACCGCGAAAACTACACCGAGCAGCTCTGGGCATTTGAAGGCATCACCTCATACTATGACGACCTCTTCCTCGCCCGAGGCCATACCATAGCACCCGAAGCCTACCTGCGCCTGCTCGCCCAAAGCATCACCCGCGTGCAGCAAACCAAAGGCCGTCTGAAACAAAGCCTTGCCGAATCCAGCTTCACCGCTTGGAACAAATTCTACAAACAAGACGAAAACAGCCCCAACGCCATCGTCAGCTACTACCAAAAAGGCGCACTCGCCGCCCTCTGCCTCGACCTCGCCATCCGCAGCAAAAGCAGTGGGCGACACACCCTCGACCGCGTCATGCAGCAACACTACCGCGATTGGCTAGAGAGCCGGCAAGGCATCCCAGAAAAACAATGGCAAGCCCGTTGCCAAGCGTTTACCGGTCTAGACCTCGAAGACTTTTTTCAGACGACCCTCTACTCCACCGCCGACCTGCCCCTTGCCGAACTCCTCGCCACCATAGGCATCGGACTGCAATGGCAGGCACAGCCACGCAGCCACGGCGGCGCATTCCTGTCCGAACCGCCAACCGAAACGCCCGCCCCCGCGTCCGATTTCGGCGCAAGGTTCAAACAAAACAGCGACCACGCCACCCTGACCCACGTCTTCAACGGCGGCAGTGCAGAAAACGCCGCCCTCTGCCCGCAGGACAAAATCATCGCCGTCGACGGCTACGCCTGTACCGACCTTGCCGCACAGTGGGCGCAACTCCCCATCGGCGCCACCGCCCGCCTCCACTACTTCCGCACCGGCATCCTGTACATCGCCGACATTACCGTCCAAGCCGCCGAAGCCGATACCGCCGTCCTCTACATCACCGACCGCGAATTATTTGAAAACTGGCTTTATAATGACCGAGCCTAATCTTCAGACGACCTCAAGTGCCGGATCGAGGTCGTCTGAAACATCAACTCTGAAAGAAACAACCATGAAAAAAATCCTTGTCGGCATGACCGCCCTGTTACTCAGTTTGCACGCCGCAGCCGCCCCCAAATCAGATTCGGCAGATAAACTAGGAAAGGATATCGCCGTATTCTACAAAAATCCCTCTGCCGAACGCGCTGCTTCTTTGATGGACCAGCTTGTCAAAGCCGATATCATGCGCGAAACCACCCTTGTATGGGGGACGCAAGCGCTACAAAAATACCCCCAAGGCAGCACCATTTGGTGTGACAACATCCGAACCTACCAGGGCGACGCCCTAACCTTTGCCGCCTACACCCTCACCCTGACAGGCACGAATCAAGCCAAAACCTGCCTTAACAGCCTGACATTAGATACCGAGCTTAAAAACAACCTCAAAAAAAACAAAAGCTTCCATCCGCTTCAAGAACCCATCATTTCCCCTGCATCACTGGACTTTCATTGGGTAACTTATTTTGCCACCGGCAACCCGAAAGCAGTCGAGCGTATCGTTGATTACATCATCAAAGCCCAAACGGCTGCCGCCCAACGCCCCAACCATGTAGACCTCACACTTGCCTCTGCCATTTGGTCAACCCGCTCCAATATGGAACAAGATACAGCGATTGACAGCATTGTCCGCCAATACATACAAAAACAGCCTGAAGCCAGTAAAAACCGATTGGAACAAGCCCTGCTGGCCCCTCAAGACGACTAAAATCCATCGTCAAACGTAGAAAAGGAAACCCCATGTCTATCCAAAAACTTGCCGACAACCTCTACATCGCCCCGCAGCTGACCGAAGCAGACGTACAAGAAGCCGCCAAACTCGGCATCCAAACCGTCATCTGCAACCGTCCCGACGGCGAAGAAGAAAACCAAGTTACGTTCAAACAAATCGAAAGCTGGCTTGAAGCCGCAGGCATCCGCGAACACCATCATCAGCCCGTCGTCGCGCCCGCCATCAACGCCGCCGATGTCGCCGCCTTCCAAAACCTGCTCAAAAGCGTTCCCCAACCCGTCCTCGCCTACTGCCGCACCGGCACCCGCTGCTCCCTGCTCTGGGGCTATCATCAGGTGCAAAACGGTGCAAGCGTCGCCGAAGTCGTCGCTGCCGCACAACAAGCAGGCGTCAATCTGAGCAACTTCGAAGCCCGCCTGCAAGACGCGCAACAAAACGGGCTGGCGTAACACGCTATCCGTTTCCCAAACGCAAAGGTCGTCTGAAAATACCGTTTCAAAAAATGGAAACCGTTTTCAGACGACCTTTTTTACGTTATGCCGTTTGGCGAACCGAATGAACGCATCCGATATTTTAAACATTGCGGCAATCCGTTACATCCAAATGAAACTCAATATCCAGACCTGCCGTTTTCATTTACAATCCCCCCGTTCCATCTCATCAATCTATTATGCAAATCCTGCTCACTTTTTTGTTTAAATGCTTTGCGGCGCTGCCTTTGCCGCTTCTACACGCGCTGGGGAATGCGGCGGGCGGCTTGGGCTATTATTTGCTCAAAAGCGACCGGCAGCGTGTGTTCGACAATATGCGGCTTGCCGGATTGAATCCCGAGCCTTCGTCGGTCAAAGCCGTTTTCCGTGAAACGGCGAAAGGCGGGCTGGAATTGCCCGTAGCCTTTTTCAGACGACCTGAAAGCATTGAAACGCTGTTTAAAGAAGTGCATGGTTGGGAACATGTCCAATCGGCTTTGGACGCCGGAGAAGGACTGTTGTTTATTACCCCGCACATCGGCAGCTACGACCTCGCCGGACGCTATATCAGCCAACAGCTTCCGTTCCCGCTGACTGCCATGTACAAACCACCCAAAATCAAAGCCTTGGATTCTGTTATGCAGGCGGGGCGCGTTCGCGGCAAAGGGAAAACCGCCCCCACCAATATTCAAGGGGTCAAACAAGTCATTAAGGCTTTGCGCTCCGGCGAAGCCACGATTGTCTTGCCTGACCATGCCCCCTCCCCCGAAGAAGGCGGCGACGGCGTATGGGTGCCGTTTTTCGGGAAATACGCCTACACCATGACACTGGCGGGCAAACTGGCGCAAGTCAAAGGCGTAAAGGCACTGTTTTTCTGCGGCGAGCGTTTGCCGAACGGCAAAGGATTTGTACTGCACATCGAGCCTATGCGCGGCGAGCTGAATGGCGACAAACAACACGACGCGCAGATTATCAATAAAAACACCGAATACTGGATACGCCGCTTCCCGACCCAGTATCTGTTTATGTACAACCGCTACAAACAGCCCGCAGGCGCACCGCTCTCGCCCGACTGGAAACCGGAACCCGGTTGGAAACCTGAGGACGTACAGGATTGAACATTCCTTGCGGGTCGTCTGAAAAGGCGACTGATGCCCGGTTTCTCAAAACATCGCCATACCAACACAAAAAAGCACCTCAACCGAGGTGCTTTTTCTCTTTTCAGACGACCTTTTTCTGGGCATCAGCCTTTTTTATTGTTCAACGCAGCTTTGACAAACGCGGTAAACAAAGGATGACCTCTGCGCGGGTTGGAGGTGAACTCGGGGTGGAACTGGCAGGCAAAGAACCAAGGATGGTTTGGCAGTTCGATGGTTTCGACCAAGCGTTCGCGTCCGGCAGATACGCCGCCGATAACCAAGCCCGCCTGTTCCAGCGTGGGAACGTAGTTGTTGTTGACTTCGTAGCGGTGGCGGTGGCGCTCGCGGATGTGTTCGCTGCCGTAGATTTTGGCGGCGAGGCTGCCTGCTTTCAATTCAACCTCTTGCGCACCCAAACGCATGGTGCCGCCCAAATCAGCGGATTCGTCGCGTGTTTCGACGCTGCCGTCGGCGGTTTGCCATTCGTCAATCAGGGCGACGACGGGCGCGGCGCATTTGAGGTCGAACTCGGTGGAATTCGCGCCTTTCAAGCCTGCGACGTCGCGTGCGTATTCGATCAGCGCGATCTGCATACCGAGGCAGATGCCCAGGTACGGCACGTTGTTTTCGCGGGCATAGCGCACGGCGGCGATTTTGCCTTCCACGCCGCGCGAACCGAAGCCGCCGGGAACGAGGATGGCGTCCATGTCTTTGAGCATGGAAACGTCGCCGTTGTTTTTCTCAATGTTTTCGCTGTCAACGAAGGTGATTTGCACATCGGTTTCGGTGTGGATACCCGCATGTTTCAAGGCTTCGATCAGCGATTTGTAGGACTCGGTCAAATCGACGTATTTGCCGACCATGGCGATTTTGACGGTGTGTTTCGGATTTTTGATGGCATGGACGATTTTTTTCCACGCGGTCAAATCCGCCTGTTGTACGTTAAGCTGCAACTGCTCGGTAATGATGTTGTCGATGCCTTGGTCGTGCAGCATTTCAGGGCATTCGTAGATGCTGTCCACGTCGTAGCTGCCAACAATTGCGCGCTCTTCCACGTTGCAGAACAGGGCGATTTTGCGGCGTTCGTCCGCCGGCATTTTCCGATCCATGCGGCAAATCAGGATGTCGGGCTGCAAACCGATGCTCAACATTTCTTTAACGGTATGCTGGGTCGGCTTGGTTTTGATTTCGCCGGCGGCAGCAATGTAGGGAACGTAGCTCAGGTGGGCGAACAAGGTGTTGTTGCGTCCCAACTGGCTGCGCATCTGACGGATGGCTTCCAAAAACGGCAGCGATTCGATGTCGCCGACCGTACCGCCGATTTCGACGATGGCAACATCGTAACCCGCCGCACCTTCGTGGATGCGGCGTTTGATTTCGTCGGTAATGTGTGGGATGACTTGAACCGTACCACCGAGGTAGTCGCCGCGGCGTTCTTTGGCGATGACGTTTTCGTACACCTGCCCCGTGCTGAAGCTGTTGCGGCGGGTCATGGTGGCGTTGATGAAACGTTCGTAGTGTCCCAAGTCGAGGTCGGTTTCCGCGCCGTCGTCGGTGACGAACACTTCGCCGTGCTGGAACGGACTCATCGTGCCGGGGTCGACGTTGATATAAGGGTCGAGCTTGAGCATGGTCACGTTCAAACCGCGCGATTCGAGGATGGTGGCAATAGAAGCGGCGGCGATACCTTTTCCGAGTGAAGATACGACGCCGCCGGTTACGAAAATAAATTTAGTCATGATGCAGTACCCATGTTGGAATACGGGATTTTACCTTTAAGCGGGTTTTCTGGCAAACGCGGGAAGCCGACGCCGTCCGAAAGAAACCGCCCGAATATAACGAAATCATCTTTTTTTAAAACCAAGCATTCTTTCCCATTTTCAGACGACCTCATTAAAGTAACGTGCAATCCGAGAAATAAGGAAAGAACCATGACCGCAACTACCGCCCCGCTTTTGCGCTTCATCACTGCTGGCAGCGTCGACGACGGCAAATCCACCCTCATCGGCCGCCTGCTCTACGACAGCAAAACCCTGCTGACCGACCAGCTCGACAAACTCAACCGCGCCGCCGAAAACGGCGAAACGCCCGACTTCGCCAGCCTCACCGACGGCCTTGCCGCCGAGCGCGAACAAGGCATCACCATTGATGTCGCTTACCGCTATTTCGCCGCGCCCAAGCGCAAATTCATCATCGCCGACACACCCGGACACGAACAATACACCCGCAACATGGTAACGGGCGCATCGACCGCCGATGCCGCCATCGTCCTGATAGACGCAACGCGCGTCGATTTTTCCGGCAGCGAACCCACCCTTCTGCCGCAGACAAAACGCCACAGCGCGATTCTGAAACTCTTGGGCTGCCCCAATATCATCGTCGCCGTCAACAAACTCGACCTGCTCGACTTCGACGAAACCAAATATCAGGCCATTACCGCAGCCTACCGCAAGCTGGCGGAACAAATCGGCCTCCAAGCCCAAATCCACTTCCTGCCCATCAGCGCGTTAAAAGGCGACAACATCGTCAACGCCAGCAGCCAAACCCCGTGGTATCAAGGTTTGCCGCTGTTACCCCTGCTCGAAAGCCTGCCCGTCAACCGCCAAAACGCCGCCGACCAAGCCGCCCACTTCCCCGTGCAGCGCGTCGCACGGCAAGACGGCAGCAGCAGCGACGACTTCCGCGGCTATCAAGGCAGGCTGGAAGCAGGCCGTCTGAAAACCGGCGACGAAGTCAAAATCCTGCCTGGCGGACATACCGCCAAAATCGCCGAAATCTACAATCCAAACGGCAAAACCGAATCCGCCGAAGCGGGCGAAGTGCTGACCGTCGCACTCGACACCGACCTCGACATCTCGCGCGGCAACAGCATCGCCGCCGCCGACAGCCCCGTCGCGCCCGAACAGCAGTTCCAAGCCGCGCTGTGCTGGTTCGACGACATCCCGCTCAACCTGCGCCGCAAATACCTGCTGAAACACACCACCCAGACCACCCCCGTCAAAATCAGCGCGATTTCCTACGTTTGGGACGTGAACACCCTCAGCCGCGTCGAATCCGCCGACACGCTCAAACTCAACGACATCGGCAGCGTCAGCCTCAAAACCCAGCAGCCGATCGCCGCCGCGCCCTACGAAGAAAACCATGCCCTCGGCGCGTTCATCCTGATAGACGAAGCCACCAACCACACCGTCGCAGCAGGCATGATACGCAAGGCTGACCAAGCGGACAGTTTTGAAATTTGAAACAAGGGCATCTTGAATTGAAGAGGTCGTCTGAAAAACCGAAACAAGGATTTTCAGACGACCTCTTTAGTATGGCAGATTAAGGTAGGGAATGTGGCAGATCGGTTTTAAGTCATACGGCGTTGCTTTGCCCTCATCCAATGCGGTGGGAAATCACGGCGGATTACATAACAAAATCGCGGTATGGCATTTTTCATTTGGATACATGACAAAAGGTCGTCTGAAAATCCAAAATCGGATTTTCAGACGACCTTTGCCTTACTTGAACCACCTTAGCAGGCGGACATCATGACCGCTAAGGTATGGCTTACCTTTTAGAAAATCAGGCTTTGGGTTTCAATGCCGCCGCTTCTTTGGCAAGGCGGGTGATGGTGTCCCAGTCTTTGTTTTTCACGGCTTCTTTCGGGGTCAGCCATGAGCCGCCGACGCACAAGACGTTGGGCAATGCCAAGTAATCGGGCGCGGTGGCGAGGCTGATGCCGCCGGTCGGGCAGAAGCGCACGTCGGCATAAGGACCGTAGAGTGCTTTGAGCATGGCTTTGCCGCCGACGACTTCGGCGGGGAAGAGTTTGAGGGTATCGATGCCGTGTTCCAAAGCCAGTTGGACTTCGCCCGGAGTGGCAACGCCCGGAATCAGGGGGATGCCGCTATTGTGGCTGGCTTTGGCGAGGGATTCGTGCAAACCCGGGCTGATGGCGAAAACCGCGCCTGCGTCTTCGACGGCTTTAAGCTGCTCGGGGTTGGTAACCGTACCCGCGCCGACGATGGCGTTGGGCACTTCTTTGGCAATCAGGCGGATGGCGTCGAGGCCGACGGGAGTGCGCAGGGTGATTTCGAGGGTGGGGATGCCGCCTTCGACAAGGGCGTGGGACAAATCGACGGCGGTGCTTAAGTCGTCAATCGCCATCACAGGCACGACTGCGCCGGCAGTCAGGATTTCGCGTGGGGTCAGTTTGGACATTTCGATTCTCCAGGTGGAATGGGGTTGTCGTTTTTGTTGAGGTCAAACGGGATGGGGTTTTGAGTTTTCAGACGACCTACGTTTTTGGTTTTGTTTGTGGGCTAAACCCACGCTATGTTTGCTGCGTTCAAACGGAACGGGGTTTAAGTTTCAGACGACCTTTGGAGGCTGTAGGTCGGATACTCGTATCCGACAAATACCCCTGATAACTACGTCTTAAACGGCTGTGTCGGATTCGAGAATCCGACCTACGTCTGTTTTAAACGGCTTGAATAATTTTTCAGACGACCTTTCGTTCACAAAGGTCGTCTGAAACGTACATCAGGCAAATTCGCCGCCGAAGCTCATGGCGCCGGTTTCTGCGCTGCTGGTCATGCTGCGGAAGTTGGCGAAGAGTTCGCGGCCGCAGCCTTGTTGGTTCGCGCTCAAGTCGATGTGTTCGACTTCGCGGGCGTTCCATTCGGCTTCGTCAATCAGGACGTTGAGTTCGCCGGTAACGGAGTCGAAGCGGATCAGGTCGCCGGTACGGATTTTGGCGATGTTGCCACCCATCAGGGCTTCGGGCGTCATGTGGATGGACGCGGGCACTTTGCCGGATGCGCCGGACATACGGCCGTCGGTCAGCAGCGCCACTTTGAAGCCGCGGTCTTGCAGGATGCCCAAAGGCGGGGTCAGTTTGTGCAACTCGGGCATACCGTTGGCGCGCGGGCCTTGGTAGCGGACGACACAGACAAAATCGCGTTCCAACTCGCCGCGTTCGAATGCCGCCAACACTTCGCGTTGGTCGTTGAACACGATGGCGGGTGCTTCGATGATGCGGCAGCCTTCACGCACGGCGGACACTTTAATCACGCCGCGTCCGATGTTGCCTTTCATCAGGCGCAAGCCGCCGTCTGGGGAGAACGGGTTGTCGGCTTTGCGCAGGATGTCGTCGTTGCCGCTGGTTTCGGGGGCTTCGCGCCATTCGAGTTTGCCGTCGATGAGGAAAGGTTCTTTGGTGTAGTGGCGCATACCGTGTCCGACGACGGTATCGACATCGTCGTGCAACAGGCCTGCGTCCAGCAATTCGCGGATAACGAAAGGCAGGCCGCCCGCTGCGGTGAAGTGGTTCACGTCGGCTTTGCCGTTGGGGTACACGCGGATGAGCAGCGGGATGATGGAAGAAATTTCGTCAAAGTCGTCCCAGTTCAAAATCACGCCGGCGGCACGTGCCATGGCAACGAGGTGCATGGTGTGGTTGGTCGAGCCGCCGGTCGCCATCAAACCGATCAGGGCGTTGATGAAGGATTTTTCGGTCAACATTTCGCCCAAGGGTTTGATGGTGCCGTTTTTGATGCCGCGTGCGAGGTGTCCGGCGGCGTAGCGGGTCAGGGCTTCGCGCAAATCGGTATAGGGATGAACGAAAGCGGCGGCGGGCAGGTGTACGCCCATCATTTCCATCATCATTTGGTTGGAGTTTGCCGTGCCGTAGAAGGTGCAGGTGCCGGGGCTGTGGTAGGAGCCCATTTCGCTTTCGAGCAAGGCATCACGCCCAACTTTGCCTTCGGCGAAAAGTTGACGGGTGCGGGCTTTTTCTTTATTGCCTATGCCGCTGGACATCGGGCCTGCGGGAACGAAGATGCCGGGAATATGACCGAACGAAAGCGCGCCTATCATCAAGCCCGGTACGATTTTGTCGCACACGCCCATAAACAGGCTGCCGTCGAACATTTGATGCGACAGGCCGATGGCGGTACTCATGGCGATGACGTCGCGGGAGAACAGCGACAATTCCATACCGGCGTAGCCTTGCGTGATGCCGTCACACATGGCGGGCGTACCGCCGGCAACTTGGGCGGTTGCGCCGTTTTTCTGCGCTTCGTCTTTGATTTGGTCGGGGAAGTCTTTAAACGGCTGGTGTGCGGAAACCATGTCGTTGTAGGCAGTGATGATGCCTAAGTTGGGAACGGTGTCCTGAAGCATTTCAATTTTGATGCTTTTGGGCATGGAGGCGTAGCCGTGCGCCAAGTTGCTGCAACCGAGCTGGTTGCGCTCCAGCCGTCCCATTTGTTTGGCGCTGCGGATTTTCGCCAGATATTTTTCGCGGGTCGGACGGCTGCGTTCAATGATGCGCTCGGTGATTTCGGCGAGCTTGGGGTGGATAGGAGTGGGATTCATGTTCGGTCTCCTGTCGGAAGGGGTGGTATGGGATTTTTGTTTGCGCGTTTCTGATTTTTTGTATTGGGTGTGGGGCGTTCAGCGTTTCAGACGACCTTTCAAACCATGCAAGGGGTCGTCTGAAAGCCTCACTCTATCTATGCAGGCTATTATAATACAAAACCTGTAATTTAGTTACAAAATAATCTGCTAAATGTAAGAAATTTGATTTAAATCGTGATATGCGTCATTTGTGAAAATCTACCAGACCAAACTCATCAAACTTTTAAACTAAGTCAAATAATTTGTAAAAATGAGAATAGACAAAATGTGTAGCCATGTGTAGTATTACTACTCATTAGCCCGCCTGTTTTGAAATTTTGATGCAGGCGATTGGTTTCCATTGCTTTTCTGCCGAAACCGCCCGTCTTTCACAGCATCCGGCGGCGCCGGCACAAGGCCTTCCTCAACGAGAGATAAAACGATGAGTACACAAACAAATTTTGATTTGGTGTTGTTCGGCGCGACCGGCGATTTGGCAATGCGTAAGCTGCTGCCTTGTCTGTATCAGGCGCACGTTGCAGGGTTGCTCAATCCTCAGGGTCGTATTTTAGGTGTCAGCCGCAGCGATTTGGATACGGCGGGCTTTTTGGCAAAAGTGGAAACCAACTCCAAAATCCATGTCAAACAAAACTTTTCAGACGACGCCTGGGCATCGTTCGTCAAACGCATCGAATATTTGAAAGTCGACGTTACCCAAGAAGCCGATTTTGCCGCTTTGGGCGAAAAAGTCAAAGCCCGCAAAGAGACCGACAACGTCATCATCTATCTTTCCACCGCGCCGAAATTCTTCGCGCAAGCCTGCGAAAACCTTGCCAAAGTCGGACTGAACGCCGACAACGCGCGCGTCGTTTTGGAAAAACCGCTGGGTACCGACCTCGCCTCTTCCCAACAAATCAATACCGATGTCGCCCGCTACTTCAAAGAAAGCCAAATCTACCGCATCGACCACTACTTAGGCAAAGAAAGCCTGCAAAACCTGCTGGCGCTGCGTTTTGCCAACGTGATGTTCGAGCCGTTGTGGAACAACAAATACATCGAAAGCGTACAACTGACCATCGCCGAACAGCTCGGTGTGGAAGAGCGCGGCGAGTTCTACGACATTACCGGCGCGCTGCGCGACATGGTGCAAAACCACCTGATGCAAATGCTGTGCATGACTGCGATGGAAGCACCCGCCAGCTTGGATGCCGACGCGGTACGCGATGAAAAAGTCAAAGTCATCAAATCATTGAAACCGCTGACCATCGAATCCGTCAACGAAAACGTCGTGCGCGGACAATACACCGCCGCCAAAGGCATGAACGGCTATCTGCAAGAAATCAACGTTCCGCAAGACAGCTTCACCGAAACCTACGTCGCCATCAAAGCCGAAATCGAAAACGACCGCTGGAAAGGCGTTCCTTTCTATCTGCGCACCGGCAAACGCATGGCGGGCAAAGTGGCGGAAATCGTATTGAACTTCCGTCCGCTGCAAAACCATATTTTTGAAAACAGCCAAGCCGCGCCAAACCGTTTGGTTATCGAATTGCAGCCGACCGAATCCGTACGCCTCTATACGCAAATGAAAGCGCCGGGCGCAGGCAACAAAGTCGAAATCGTGCCGCTGGCAGCCGACTTGGAAAAAGTCCTCGAAGGCCGCCGCGCCGAAGCTTACGAACGCCTGCTGCTGGACGTCATCAACGGCAAGCTCGCCCTCTTCAACCGCCGCGACGAACTCGAAGCCGCTTGGGAATATGTGATGCCGATTCTAGAAAACTGGGCAAGCAATACCACCCCGCCGCACGGCTACGACGCGCATTCATGGGGCCCGGAAGCCGCCCGCGAACTGTTGGCGCGCGACGGACACAAGTGGCACGAAGACCAGTAAAGCCTTTTCAGACGACCTTTGTTTGAAACGTTCACGGTTCAAAAAGGTCGTCTGAAAACCATAAGGCGGCAGATTAGGCGTTTCCGCTGACATTCGCGCCGCCATCGACAACACAGGCTCTCACTTACTTTCCCGCTCACAAACACTGCCTTTCAGACGACCTCCTGCCCCCTTCTTAACAAAAAGGTCGTCTGAAAACAGAGAAAGGACACTTTTATGTTCGTTTGGCATGAATACGAAAACGCAGCAGCCGCTTCAGAGGCTTTGGCGGACGCAGTCGCTGCCACGCTGCAAAACGCGCTGGATAACAAAGGCAGCGCAGTGTTAGCAGTTTCCGGCGGCCGCTCGCCGATTCCCTTCTTCCAAGCCTTGTCGCAAAAAGATTTGGACTGGCAAAAAGTCGGTATCACTTTGGTTGACGAGCGCATCGTGCCGACGACCCACGCCGACAGCAATACCGCCTTGGCACACGAATACCTGCTGCAAAACAAAGCCGCCGCAGCGACTTGGATTCCCGTTGTCGAAGCGGGCAAAACTGAAACTGAATTACAACCCGACAGCGTCGTTGCCTACGCGCTGAAACATTACAAACAACCTGACATACTGATTTTGGGCATGGGCAGCGACGGACATACCGCCTCCCTCTTCCCGCAAGCGCCGCAACTGAAGGCAGCCATCAACGAATCAGACGACCCGACCCTCATCCACACCACGCCCGTTACCGCGCCGCACGAGCGCGTCAGCATGACCTTGGGCGCCATCGCCAAAACGGAAAACGTCTTTTTGGCGATTCAGGGTGCGGAGAAAAAAGCCGTGTTCGACAAAGCCGCCGCGCGCGCCGATTTGGAATATCCGACCAGCCTGGTATTGAACCATCAAGGAGTAAACTGCCATGTCTTCTACTCAAACTGATATTCAACAACCCGTCGGCAAAAACTATCCGCGCCTGGTCGCCGATATCGGCGGCACCAACGCCCGCTTCGCGCTCGAAACCGCCACGCACCAGATTGAAAAAGCCCAAGTCTTGCCGTGCAAAGACTACGACACCATCGTCGATGCCGCCAAAGCCTATTTGGAACAGGCAGGCGGAGCTGAAGTCCGGCACGCCGCCTTCGCCATCGCCAACCCGATTTTGGGCGACTGGGTGCAAATGACCAACCACCATTGGGCGTTTTCCATCGAAACCACTCGTCAGGCATTGGAGCTGGACACCCTCATCCTCTTGAACGACTTTACCGCGCAGGCATTGGCGGTAACGCAGACTTCAAGCAAAGACCTGATGCAGGTAGGCGGGCATAAACCCATCGAATTCGCCCCCAAAGCCGTCATCGGGCCGGGAACCGGTTTGGGCGTGAGTGGACTGGTGCACAGCCCCGCAGGCTGGGTCGCGCTTGCCGGCGAAGGCGGCCATTCCAGTTTCCCGCCGTTTGACGACATGGAAGTTTTGATTTGGCAGTATGCGAAAAACAAATACGGCCATGTCTCCGCCGAACGCTTCCTCAGCGGCGCAGGTTTGAGCCTGATTTACGAGGCACTCGCCAAACGCGACAAACTGAAAAACTACCGCCTCAAACCGTCCGAAATCACCGAAAAAGCCTTAAGCGGCACATCCCCGCTCTGCCGTCAGACTTTGGACATCTTCTGCGCCATGCTCGGCACGGTTGCCTCCAACCTCGCCCTGACGCTGGGCGCGCGCGGCGGCGTATATTTGTGCGGCGGCATCATCCCCCGCGTTTTGGAATATTTTAAAACCTCACCTTTCCGCAGCCGCTTTGAAAACAAAGGCCGTTTCGAAGCCTATCTCGCTGCGATTCCCGTCTATGTCGTCTTAAGCGAATTCCCGGGCATCACCGGCGCAGCGGCGGCACTCGACAACCACTTGAAAAACGTTTAATCACACAAGCCGCCCCGACAAGGGGCGGCACACACCGAAGGGCATATTTATGTTAAGCAAAATCAGCGAATCACTGTCAAACCTGTCGGGCGCAGAACGCAAAGTCGCCGAATGCGCCTTGGCGGAACCCAAATGGTTTGTCCATGCCGCCGTCGCCGAAATCGCCGAGCGCGCATCCGTCAGCCAGCCGACCGTCATCCGTTTTTGCCGCAGCCTGGGCTACAAAGGACTGCCCGAGTTCAAACTCGCCCTGTCCGCCAGCATAGGCCACGAAGGTATGCCCTACGTCCATGAAGAGCTCAACGCCGACGACGACATGAGCATCGTTGTCGAAAAAGTATTGGGCAACGCCGCCGCCTCCATTTTGGGCGAACGCCGCTTCCTGAAAGAGTCCGAACTGGAAAACGCCATCGCCACCCTGATGCACGCGCGCCGTGTCGAGTTTTACGGCGTCGGCAACTCCGGCATCGTCGCCCAAGACGCGCAACACAAATTCTTCCGCTTCGGCATTTCCACCGTCGCCTACGTCGATACCCACACCCAACTGATGGCAGCCTCCGTCCTGTCCGACCAAGACGTCGTCGTCGCCATTTCCAACACCGGCTCGTCCATCGAGCTTTTAGACGCCGTCAGCATCGCCAAAGAAAACGGCGCATCCGTCATCGCCCTGACCCGCAACGACTCCCCGCTGGCACAGCTTGCCGACTGCGTATTAAGCATCGCCACGCAGGAAAACGCCGAACTCTACACCCCCATGGTGTCCCGCCTGCTGCAACTCGCCGTCATCGACATCCTCGCCATCGGACTCGCCCTGCGCCTGGGCGATGCCGCCAGCCTGCAACTGCAAAAAAGCAAAAAAAGCATACACAACAAACACGTCGATTACGATAAAGACTAAACAATATAGTGGATTAAATTTAAATCAGGACAAGGCGACGAAGCCGCAGACAGTACAGATAGTACGACAAGGCGAGGCAACGCCGTACTGGTTTAAAGTTAAGCCACTATACATTTTCAGACGACCCGACATATCCCAAGGTCGTCTGAAAATACCGGCCAAAAAATCAGTGCCGCCGTTTTCCTTCCCTGCTGAACCCAAATACCGGCAGACCCCGCATTCACACCCAACCCTAAAAACGGAAACCCACCCGTTCCCGTTTCAGACGACCTCGCGGCCGTTTTCCCACAAAACCGTCCAACCTCAGGAGCATCCGATGAAACACCTTCACGACTTACCGGCTTGGTCAAAATTATGGATACATTTTGACGAAACCAAAGAACAACACATGCGCGAAATGTTCGATCAAGACCCGCAGCGTGCCGAACGCTACTGGCTGCAAGTCGGCGGACTGACGCTGGATTACTCCAAAAACCGCATCAACGACGAAACCATGGCACTGTTGTTCGAGCTTGCCCGCGAAGCCGGCGTACCCGAACGCATGCAGCAGATGTTCCGCGGCGAAAAAATCAATACCACCGAAAACCGCGCCGTCCTCCACGTCGCCCTGCGCAACCGCACCAACTCCCCCATCGTCGTTGACGGCGAAGACGTCATGCCCAAAGTCAACCACGTCCTCCAACGCATGGGCGAATTTGCACACGAAGTCCGCAGCGGCAGCTGGTTAGGCTATACCAACCAAGTCATCACCGACATCGTCAACATCGGCATCGGCGGCTCCGACCTCGGCCCGCTGATGATGTGTACCGCGCTCAAACCCTTCGGACACCCCCGCCTCAACATGCACTTCGTCTCCAACGTGGACGGCTCCCAACTGCGCGACGTATTGTCCAAAGTCCACCCCGAGACCACCCTCTTCATCATCGCCTCCAAAACCTTCACCACCCAAGAAACCCTCACCAATGCCCTGACCGCGCGCAAATGGTTCCTTGACCACGCCGGCGACGAAGCCGCCGTCGCCAAACACTTCGTCGCCGTCTCCACCAACCAAAAAGCCGTTGCCGAGTTCGGCATCGACACCGCCAACATGTTCGAATTTTGGGACTGGGTCGGCGGACGATACAGCCTCTGGTCAGCCATCGGCCTGCCCATCATGCTCTATTTGGGCGAAGAAAACTTCATCGAAATGCTCAACGGCGCGCACCTGATGGACCAACACTTCATCAACACCCCGCTCGAGCGCAACATGCCCGTCATCCTCGCCCTCATCGGCATCTGGTACATCAATTACTACGGCGGCGGCAGCCACGTCATCGCCCCCTACGACCAACACCTCCACCGCCTGCCCAAATTCATCCAGCAGCTCGACATGGAGAGCAACGGCAAACAAGTTACCCTCGACGGCAAAGCAGTCGGCTACGAAACCTCCCCGATTATTTGGGGCGAAACCGGCATCAACGGTCAGCACGCCTTCTTCCAACTGCTGCACCAAGGCACCCACATCACCCCGATCGACCTCATCGCCTCGCTTGAAAAACGCAGCAACCTGCGCGGCCACCATGAAATCCTACTCGCCAACGTCTTCGCCCAAGCCGAAGCCTTCATGCGCGGCAAAACCCCCGACGAAGTCCGCGCCGAACTCAAAGCCCAAGGCATGGAAGCAGAGCGCATCGAAGAGCTGGTTCCGCACAAAACCTTCTCAGGCAACCGCCCGACCAACCTCATCCTCATGGACAAAATCAACCCCCGCAACATGGGCAGCCTGATCGCCATGTACGAACACAAAACCTTCGTCCAAGGCATCATCTGGGGCATCAACAGCTTCGACCAATGGGGCGTCGAACTCGGCAAACAGCTCGCCAAAACCATCCTCGCCGAGCTGACCGGCGAAACCGGCGTACAAAAACACGACAGCTCCACCACCCGCCTGATCAACCTTTATCTGAACGCCAACAAATAAAGACAGCCCCATCAGGACAAAAGATCGTCTGAAAACCCAGATTTAAGGTTTTCAGACGACCTTTTTCATTCCATGTATAGCGTTTATCAACCGTTAGACAGCGAAACAACAAACAAAATAACCTGCACCAAAGGCAGAGCGGCTGCAACCGTTTTGACAAACAAACGATCAGGCTTTTCCATCCTCGGAAGCTGATATTGTTTCAGCCACCACAACCCCACCAGATAAGTAGAAACCGGTACGAACGCATAACCCGTCAAAAGACTGATGCCAATGGTAGCCTCACTGTTCCCGAAAAAATGGCGGACAATCGGTTCGGCAATCAGAGCAACCGCCACACCCACGCACAATGCCCCGATCATTTGAACTGCAAACAGGCTCATACCGGCGATAATGCTTTGTTTTGTGTTTAATCCGAATCCTCGATTGACGGCAACGATATCAACTGCACACCATAACAGACACAACAACAGACCCGATGTCATAAACATACATACCCTCCCTGTTTTCTAAGCTGTTTTCAGACGACCTTTGTGCTTATTTTGCCGTTATAGTGGATTAAATTTAAATCAGGACAAGGCGACGAAGCCGCAGACAGTACAGATAGTACGGAACCGATTCACTTGGTGCTTCAGCACCTTAGAGAATCGTTCTCTTTGAGCCAAGGCGAGGCAATGCCGTACTGGTTTAAAGTTAATCCACTATTGCCCATTTCTTTGGCAACTTTGTAGATAGATTGGCCTTGTTTGATTTTGCTTAAGGCCAGTTGGCGGAAGTCTGTTGAGTAGGTCATGGTGGATAGTATGGAGGAAGTTAAGGTTTTTGGCTATATTTACTTGCATAACAAATGCCGTCTGAAAAATTGTGAGCTTTTCAGACGGCATTGAGCCGTAAATCATGGAACGCGTGCGTGCTGAAGCACACACCTTACGCATGGATTTTAGGTTTCATGCAGGCTACAGTTTGTTTGAGAATATGTTTTTTGTATTTCTTTACACTTTTTTTGATATTCAGGGTGAGCTATTAAGAAATCAGATATTGCAATATTAAAGTAATGATATGCTAAATTAATAGGTATAATTAATTCTTCAGGATTGAAATCATCTCCAACTGAAAAATAAATAGAAGGAGCTTTATCAATATACTCAAATCCATTTACCTCTTCATAATCTCCAATCCATCTGGTAGCATCTATTTTTTCATATTGAGCACCTATTACTCCAAAATGTCCGGTAGTTGTAATATTTTTAAAACACTCTAAAAGCGTATCTTTAGTTTCAAATTGGTAAATTGTTTCAAAAAAAAATCGAAATAACAAAATGGTTGTTATTTATAGATTTTTTCTTTAAGTTTAGAAAAATATTATTTTTCATAATTTTTCCTTTAAATTATTCTGGGTGAATGTTTGTAATTCTTCCTGTATTTACATCAAAATATGATCTAAATTTGATTCCGTCAAAGGTTTCTGAGAATTGAATGACATTTTTTCTTTCCGATATTGATTTAGTTCTTTCATTTTGAGCAATTTTAGAGGCTTTTGAATATCCTTGTGAAGCAGCTTTTTGAGCCATTTGAAGTATTTTATCATCAGAAAATTTTTTAGGATCATAAACAGTTTTTATACTTGAAATTTCCTTAAATCCACCATCAGGTTTACCTGTCCTGTCTAGTGTAGGAATCTCATATTTAATTCGGGTAATGCCTTCAATATCAGTTTGGGTTTCAGATTTTACGCGTCCTCCTCGTGAATTTAGTTCTGCCATAAAATTGGTGCGGTTATGGGCTCCTTGTTTCGTGTTTAATCCGAATCCTCGATTGACGGCAACGATATCTACTGCACACCATAACAGACACAACAACAGACCCGATGTCATAAACATACATATTCTCCCTGTTTTCTAAGCTGTTTTCAGACGACCTTTGCGCTTATTTCGCCGTTATAGTGGATTAAATTTAAATCAGGACAAGGCGACGAAGCCGCAGACAGTAC